>JAJEAQ010000305.1 GCA_022822685.1 Trichodesmium sp. jk18x7bins.61 | reverse complement strand
CAAACCACTATTTGAGCTCCCAAAGAATTATCAATGGGTAGAAGCTCTGCTGGTGGTGACGTAGATTTGACAAGTCCCGTTTCATTGAGGAGCCCTGTGAAGGGAAAGTTTCACCCACGGTTTTGGAGAGCAACGGCTCTCCTGAGGGAGTCGTTGACTTTAATTTATAATTGTGCACTCCTAATTCAGAACCAACTCAAGAAAAGACCAAAATTTACAGGGAAACCAGAATTATATAATCGGCTAGTAAATTTAATGAATAAAATCTTCAAAAAATTGGGCTTCAACTGCTAAGGAAAAAATTATGAAAGGAATTTATATTGTAGCGAATGATAAGGTGCTTGAAAATACTATCGCTCTGCTGAAAAGTATCCGATTGTATGACCCTGATACTCCAATTATGATGATTCCTTTTGATGAAAATTATCATAAAGTAGCAGAAGTTGTTACAAGTAAGTATGGAGTTGAAATTTATCCAGACTTGGAGTTTGTAGATAATCTTTGCCAGAAATTATATAAAATTTTTGGTCAAGGCTTTTTTAACACACCTAATAAGCAAAAAAAACAAGCTTGTTGGTTTGGGCCATTTGATGAGTTTCTCTATATTGATGTTGATATAGTAGTGTTTGAAAAAATAGCTGTTCATCTCAAATATTTAGAAGATTATGACTTTTTGTGTTGCGATTATCAATATTTAAGTTGGATAAAAAATGTATTCACATCTAAAGTTATAGAAGATAACATCTTTACTGAAGCTGAACTTCAAGATGTGTTTAATAGTGGCTGGTGGGCATCAAAGAAAAACTTGTTTACAGAAAGCGAGTTATATGAAACTTTTGCCGAATGTGCTGCTCATACTGAATATTTTGATTTTTCTGAAAAAACTACAGATCAGCCAATTTTTAACTTTATTGTCTTAAAGCGGATTTTGCGAAGGTTAAATCTGGTTCGCCGAGATGGCAAAGGCCCGGGAAGTTGGGCAGGTAGTCCACATTTTCAAAGGGAAGGCGATCGCTTAATTGATCCCAAAGTAGGTAAACCTTTACAATATCTCCACTGGGCAGGTATTCGGATTGAACCAGGATGCCCTTACTGGGATATCTGGGAACACTATCGATACCTTGGCGAAACTAAACCAACTAGTTATCCCCAAAAGACTGTCAGGAAAAAAAGTTTAGGACAAAGATTCATTGATCAAGTCAAAAATATTGCCAGTCAAATTAAAAAAACTTAAAGTTTAATGGAATGAGTTCTGAGGACATCGATTAATTGTAAGTTTAATCAACATTCCACTCATAAGGCTTGTTCAGTTGCCCTGCCAAAGAATTAAAAGTTGCCAAACTCTCGGCAGACAACTCTTTTTTCCAGCGCCAATCTAACTGAATCTTTAATCCCAGTTCTTCATAATAACTGCCATGAATTTCTTCCAAACCTTCCTTTTGTTTTAAACCTTTATATTTTCTGATTAAAGCATTAGTGCCTTGACTGCCAACAATATGATGGTGTTCATGTTTCCAAAACTCGATCATATCGGGGAAAAATTCTATTCCTAAGAGCTGACAGATATTACTTAATATTTCTTCTGGTTTAGTTGTCAACTCTTCATAACGGACAAGCATTTTTTTATTGTCTGGAAACTTGTCATAAAAATGCTGCTGTTCTTGAAATAACTTGAACCAACGTTGACTAATTTGTGATATGGTCTGTTCTGGAGCAATTCTTGAATATGAGTTAACTACTGCTCTACCATCTCTAACCATCCGAATCAGATAACCATCGATCGCACCCTTTTGGAACTCTCTATTTTCCAATTGATTGGAAACCCACGATAAATATTTACTGGAATCAACTAATATTTGAGTTTTTGTTTTCTCGAAAAGAATAGTATATGATTTGAAAATTTCATCTTTCTCCAGTAATTCCCTGACAAATTTTTCAACCTTCAAGGGAATATACTTGTTCAATCTATGATTACTAATTCCAGCAGCAAATCTTTTCAATTCTGCTTCCTCAAAGTTATCTATCCAAAACGTACTTTCTTCTAAAGCAGCTAAATTTCTTTTTCCTTGATTTACGAACTCGGGCAACTTACTAATTTCTCCCAAAGAAAAAGCTTCTGGATGACTGCCTAGCATTAAATCCAATAAAGTTGAACCAGAACGACCTATTCCCAAAATAAAAACAACTTTTTTCTTATCCATAATTTAACTTGCCTGGCGAGAAAATAAGCCCTCTCCCGAGAGAGTCGCCTCAGGATGAGAGCCTGGGTTATGACGCTCCGATACACATCAAGTATTTAACAGACATTATAATCGCAGTCAACATAAAACCAACTCCAAACAACCAAACAACCAACACACAAACACAAACTCAAACCCCATAAACACCCTTCATGTAGGGAAGTCCCGAAAAAAATAACTATTTTTAGGAATTAGGAGCCGCGTCGCCGCGTCGCCGCGGGAAAGAGCAGTCGGCGCTCCGGGCCTGGGCCGAATTACTGGTAGGGCAGAAGGGGAGAGAATTAGCCCCAAATCCCTACTCCCAATTCCCATACTACCAAGCTCAAAATAACCACAAAGCAATATAAATCAGCAGAAAAATAGAACTAGAATCAAGCCACACCCACACCAGTCAATTGTCATCCCCTCAATATATCAGTACTACCATCTTCCTCGTGCCACCAAAACATCCCTGAACATAGAATCCCAACCAGAGACAGAAAAAAAAAGACCACTTCTTCCACCCCTACCCAACAAAAAAAGAAAAAAGAAACAAACATCCCTACATAACCACCGGTTATGTAAGATCGTCAACCATTCAATTAGCAGACATCAAACCAACTCAAAAAATAATTCCCCCAGACAAAACAACCTTGACTCAAGTCAGACAAAATGTAATCCAACTCACACAAACAACCATAGATAACCACACACGCGCCTAATCTCAATAGAAACAGAAGTAATTTCCCCTCAGACAAAAGTGATCATTACTACAAAACAATCACATATCCCCAATAGAGAAACACAGACATCACAAGAGAAAAGCTCAGTCGTTTTTGTGTAAATCTGCCCCAAATCGGTTTAA
>JAJEAQ010000035.1 GCA_022822685.1 Trichodesmium sp. jk18x7bins.61 | reverse complement strand
TGAAAGTGAGGAACTCTTTTACTTCAGTCCATTTCAGTCCAATTCCTGAAATCCTTGCCCTGTCTAACTTGAAAAATATTCAAAATTCCTATGAGCACCTGCGGAATGTGGGATTTATTCTAAATTCCTGTAGATTATTAGTTATCTTTCTCAAAGTACGTGCCAAATCAAATCTAATCATAAATTACTGTAGGGCAATCAGGTCATGGGTTTGAACATTTTGTCTTATTTGGAGAAGCTGAAGGGCGATCAGGAAAACCGATATAGTGGGAGACTCAAACCCTCTAATACATAAATTTTGCCTCTTGCCTATCCAGAAGGGAGTTAATATCATCTCCGGTTGAATACGTATAAATAAATAAAGTAGTCAGTAGCCAGGAGGGGGGGATAGATTATAGGCTAAGGGAGGTGTTTCTCCCCTAATTATACCAAATCCGGTATAACGCATATACTTTACCCTCATCCTCTATAACCCTCTTACTTCTTGCCTTCCCCTTGTAATGAAGCTCCTATCTAGACTGAATTTAGTATGAGCAATCCTATAATTTTATTTACAGGACCTCACGGGGTGACAAGCACCTCAAAACCCTTGCAGTTTTGTAGGCGATCGCTGAATAAATTTTGGAACTCAACGACGAACCTACTATTATTCAAGCTGTGTAGCTTCTAGATTTGCTGTGTAGACTTTTTCAGCCTGCCTTAAGTAATAGTCTGGGCTTTAACCAAACTATTTAAGTATCCATATCCTGAAGAAATTCCCCCCTCGTTCATGTCATGAAGCTTAGTACGTACGAGATAACCGGTTGCTCGATTTGTCAAAACTTGATCGCCATCGGCTATCAATACCCCAAATTGACCAATTTCGCTAACAACTTGTCCCTGCCAAATTTCTTCATTGCGCATACCCCAGCCTTCAAATACTGGGGGATATAGCCTTTCCATGAGAATATATAAATTACGTTCTTCTGATTGAATCGTGATTAGGCGTTGACGGATATCTTCGCTATACAAATTAGAACCACCCCCTTCTCGCTGAGGTTTCATGACAAACTGCTCTGGTTTAGAGATTGCGGCTTCACTGGCTAATATAGTCTTACCGTCGAATTCAATGGAATCATCGAGAGTATAAATTCGAGCAAAAGCATTCCGAACTAAAGCTATCTCCTGGTCATCAAGGAAAAGCTGTAGCACTTCGGGTGAGGTCAAAACCTGTTGAATTTTTTTTGTGCCCGCTAAATGAGTCTGGAGATCCGGTACTGAAATAGTGGTTGAATGGGCAATGAGTCGGCGGCCTTGACGAGCTGTTTGAGTTGCGAGTTCATCGGGGCGATAGCCAGCCCGAAAATAAGTGATAGCTGCAATTGAGTTATTCAAAACTAGATGTCCATTCCGTAGTTCTCCCTGTTCGCCGATCGCTTCCAGACTGGCGCGAATGACTCTGGTTCCCCGTTCAGCCAGGGCAATTTCTAGAATACGTTGATCAAATATATTACGCTCATTGCTCTGCACAACAAAGAGTACACAGGCATCAGGGACATCATACTTGTTCATCACTTCCTCAAAGACATCCGCAACTCCATCAACAGGCTTGTTCGGTACTAAATCCCATTTTTCATTGCAGACATTGCCCCAAGTTTTATGGAATTCAATCATTTTTCCTGCCAGACCAATATAACTCGCTGCAATGGTATTAAATTCTACTTGATTTAATCCTTTGCCATCTTGCGTTATGAAATAATCACTGCGGCTAATAGAAAATCTCAAGGAATTTTGGTAGGGTTTTTCCTCGAGAGCTAAAGACAATAAGAAGCCTGTATACTCATCACTTGTGGCAATGGATTGGAGTTGCTCCACGAGAAAGTCTAAATTGTTAGCAACCCGATGGTTCAGAAATGCCAGAGGTTGTGCCAGCGATTCTATTTGTGCAATCAATGAGTTAGTGATGGGAGTCGGTGATAGCATCAAAGGACAATGGGTGATACTACCGTTTTCTTGCCGTTGGAGTAAGGCATTGGTCAGGGCTAGATCGGCTGCAGTTGAAGCACCTGCTTTCGAGTATTGGTTCATCAGTATTCAATATAACTAAGGAGTTTGGGCGTTGGTAAATAAAGAGATGAAACTTGAACAGACTTGACCCCAAATACTTAACAATCGTTGGTAATACCTTTTTTGCTCAGTAGTGCAACTCATATCATGTCCGGATGATTAGGTATCATAAAATAGGGATGAGTTAGGAGGAAGGAAGCAGGAGGCGTGGAGAGGAAAAAATAAGGTATAAGGAGGAGAAAGTTTTTTATCACTAATTAAGCAGACATTATATAATATTATGTCACCTTGAATGCTCATAATAAAAAATGGGATTGTGTAGGTAGGGTTGAGTCACCCGAAACCCTACATCATAAATATTTTTGTTGAGTTTATCCGTAGGATAAGCTTCGCTTTTCATGTCGCGCCAGCGTTTCAGGTCGCCGACTGGCTCAAACGCCTTGCTTGACTAAGCTACTATATTATGGCTAATTATCTAGACATGATATAACTACCTGTGTCCGCCCATCAAACAAAAAGCGCAGCATCCTCTAGTTCCCCCCTAGGAAAGGGGGTAGGGGGGATAAAAAAGGAGGGGCTAGGGAGGAGAAATTTAGGTACAACTTTAGACAGAATTTGTATTAGAGGGGAGCTATAAATAAAATATTAAGCCTTGATGTAGGGTGGGTTAGGTGGGAATAATTCCACACTAATGATCGGATATTTTAAAACCCCGCCTGGGCGGGCGGGGTTTTGAGCCGCCGTCACCCACCGAAGATTGGCTATTTGATGCTGTTTTTAGATTTTTTTTTACAGATATCTTCTTGGACTGTTTCTACTAAAAGATAATCATCTTCCAAGTTACCAACGCCGGAGTTTGCATATATAGATATTAGTTCCCTAACTCTTGAGACCTTGCTGTTGCCGCCATTACTGCTTCCATCAAAGCGGAACGAAAACCCCCACTTTCTAATTCCGCAATTCCTGCAATAGTTGTGCCCCCTGGGCTTGTGATTCTATCTTTCAACTCGGCTGGGTGCATTCCTGACTCCTGTAATAAAGTCGCTGTTCCTAAGACTGTTTGCAATGCTAACTTATATGCGATCGCTCTGGGCAAACCAGCACAAACACCCCCATCTGTCAAGGATTCAATCAAAATTGCTACATAACCAGGTCCAGAACCAGATAAACCAGTAACAGCATCCATGAAGTTTTCTGGTACTTGCTGCACCAGGCCTACTGATTGTAAAATGCGAGTAGCTAACTCCAAATTTTCTGGTTTAACCTGAGCACCAGCAGCGATCGCGCTCATCCCTGCACCTGCTATTGCTGGAGTATTAGGCATAACTCTTACTACAGATTGCTTCGGAAAAGCAATTTCCAACTTTTGCAAAGGTATACCTGCCATAATTGAAATCACCAAATATTTTGTTATGATTTCACTGCTACCTTGCCATTCTGCAAGTTCTGACGTTATATGATCAAATATTTGAGGTTTAATTGCCAACAACAAAACTTCGGTTGTATTTGTCACTACCAGGCGATTATCTGTAGTCACACCTACGCCATATTCTTGTGCTAAACAATCCCGCCTTTGTTGCTGCGGATCACTAACTAAAATTTCTGACGGCTGATAAAATTTTTGTTTGAGCAAGCGAGATAACAAAGCTTCACCCATCACCCCACAACCTATTAAACCAAACTTAGGATTTTTCATTTTTCAATTCACCTCCCCCCGCAAAGATTTTTCACTGTACGAACAAAACTGTAGAAAAATGAAACCAGTCTTTGTTAGCCTGAGTAATAAACAAATTTTGCAATTCAATATTATTTGGTTTTTTCTCTCCTGATTTATTCTTTTCTTAACAGCAAGCTAAGTTATCATTCTACGCTACCCGAATGCAACGAAATAATTTAACTAATTTGCTCTGCTGTTCTTTGTTTGGATAAATACAATACTTATATTTTGAATTTCTCAAGCACTAAGTAGGCGGGAAAATTTACAACTATGTAACGAAAAGTTCAACTCAAGTTCTTGAGTTAAATTTAATACATTCTGTCATGTATTGTCCTCTTTCTCCTCTGGCTGCCACTCCATCCATGACTGCATCACCAAGGTAAAACTCATCC
>JAJEAQ010000241.1 GCA_022822685.1 Trichodesmium sp. jk18x7bins.61 | reverse complement strand
ATACGCTTTAGCTCTGATTGAGTCCTGTTGCCTGCTTCACTCTGGGTTCCGGGTATGGTTCCCGAACTGTGGCCTGGTAGGGATTCACGCCTTCCTTAGCGGGTGGGACTGACCTTTTGGTTTCACCCACATTCTGATCTCAGTTATCCGCTCTGTAGGGGTTACAGTCGCTGGACTCTAGCCATACGTCCCTAGTTGCTAGGGGTTCCTGCTAGAAACGAACCGCACCTAATTAAGTTTTGTAAAGGGTTTTAAGAAAAGTATTTGAAAATATAACTATAAGTAAAACTTATTTGTTTCCGGAACTAGGCTGATGCGTAAGGTATAGGGATCAAAACATATCAATAAAAAGGTTAAAAGGAGGGCCCATTGAAGTTGGTTCACTGATGAGGAAGAAGACTATAATTAAGGTTTACTCCCTAAGCTCTTAACTTCTTTAATATTCTGCCCTCTACCTCCTTAATGAAATTAACCAGGAGGCCACTGCATTTGACGACCTCCAAGAATATGAAGATGTAGATGAAATACAGTTTGACCAGCGTCGGCACCATTATTAATCACTACGCGATAGCCATTTTCAAGTTTTTCTTGTTTAGCAATGTCCTTGACAGTCCACAACAAATGTCCCAATAAGGCTTGGTCTTCAGATTCCGCATCGGCTAACTTGGGAATAGGCTTTTTGGGAATTACTAGGATATGAACAGGGGCTTGAGGATTAATATCTCTAAAGGCCAAAGCCTGGTCGTCCTCATAAACAATGTCCGCCGGAATCTCGCGCCGGATAATCTTACTGAAAATAGTGTCTGGCTCGCTCATTTAATTTATGTAAGGACTTAACTATAGGAATGCGATCGCTATGTTGCTCTTTGTAGTCAACGGCGACAAACTTGGTAAATATAGTTTCTAACAGTTTGCAAACATCCTGTAAAACTGTTGAGTCAAGTTGACCAAAACCAAATAATTCTCCAGAGTGTTTAACCTCTATCAAATCTTTTTTTTTTCGAATCACAGCAACGAGAGTTCTGACTGGCCCCATAGCTTTGGCTAAGGGTTGCTGACTGGTTCCGATTTTTCAGTGAGAATAATAACATATATTTTAGACTTGTCGCTTTATAACAGAAAAAAAGGCGAAAACCCTGACTCTGTAAAGCTTATAGCTACTTAGAAGCAAAAAAGCTGAAAATTACTGCTCCATCTAGGTTTGAGCGATTTTGTTCATCTATTAAGCGACAACTCTATTTAAAATATCGAAGTAGATAGAAAAATATAATACATCAAATATTAACCCTGGGATTCATAAAGGGCTGTGTGTGGAAGTAATTCGGCACGCTTAGAGGCCAGAGTTTCACGGTAATGCTAGCGCTAGCCTCATTCGGGAGGAGCTACGCTTTTCATATCGCGGAGCGTTACATGTGGCGAGATGCCGAAAACACGGTAGGGCTTTTCCCAGGAAAAACTAAATCTAATAATAAAGGAATATGCTAGCTAGAATTTGGAGTGCGTCAGTAGTTGGCATCGAGGCCATAAAAGTAGGGGTTGAAGTAGATGTATCTGGGGGACTACCAAAGGTTGTTGTTGTGGGATTGCCAGATACAGCAGTTCAAGAGTCAAAAGAAAGAGTCAAAGCTACTTTGAAAAATTGTGGTTATGGTTTCCCAATGCGGAAAATCCTGATCAACCTTACCCCGGCAGATTTACGCAAAGAAGGGCCTAGTTTTGACTTACCTATTAGTATAGGGATTTTGGCAGCCTCGGAACAAGTCAGTATAGATTTACTAGGAAGCCATCTTTTTTTAGGAGAAGTTTCTCTTGATGGTAGTTTGCGGCCAGTTGCTGGAGTTTTGCCTATTGCTGCTGCAGCAGCCAAAATGGGAATCAGTGGGTTAGTTGTGCCTGCTGCTAATGCACAGGAAGCAGCAGTGGTTAAAGGGTTATCGGTTTATGGGTTTGATAATATTTTTGATGTCACAGATTTTTTGAATCATCCTGCACGCTTTTCTCCTATAGAAATAAATACTGCTGAGATTATGGCAAAACAAGAGTTTACAGGTTTAGATTTAAAGGAAGTTAAAGGACAAAATCATGCTCGTCGTGCTTTGGAAATAGCTGCAGCAGGTGGACATAATTTAATTTTTGTTGGACCTCCTGGCAGTGGGAAAACAATGTTGGCGAGACGCTTACCGGGAATTTTGCCACCGTTGAGTTTTGATGAGGCGTTGGAGGTAACTCAAATTTATTCGGTGGTGGGGTTATTGAAAGATAGGGGTAGTTTGGTGAGCGATCGCCCGTTTCGTAGCCCTCACCATTCTGCATCTGGTCCATCTTTAGTAGGTGGGGGCAGTTTTCCGCGACCAGGGGAAATTTCTTTGGCTCACCGAGGGGTATTATTTTTAGATGAGTTAACAGAGTTTAATCGAAATGTGTTGGAATATCTGCGCCAACCCTTGGAAGATGGGGTAGTGACAATATCCCGCACCAGACTCTCTGTAGAATTTCCGGCTCAGTTTACTTTAGTTGCGAGTACAAACCCTTGCCCATGCGGTTATTATGGCGATCCGATTCAACAATGTACTTGTTCCCCACGTCAACGGGAGCAGTATTGGGGAAAACTGTCCGGGCCTTTGATGGATAGGATTGATTTACAGGTGATGGTGAGTCGATTGAAACCAGAGGAGATTACTAAGCAAGAAACTGGGGAAGCATCGGTAAAAATTAAGGAGAGAGTTAAAACTGCACGCGATCGCGCTCGAAATAGGTTTCAGGATGAGGCTGGTTTAAGTTGTAATGCTCAGATGCAAAGTCGTCATTTTCGCAAGTGGTGTAAGTTGGATGATAGCAGTCGGAATTTGTTGGAAGGAGCGATTAGAAAATTGGGTTTGTCAGCAAGGGCAAGCGATCGGATTTTAAAGGTGGCGAGAACTATTGCTGACTTGGCGGGGGATGAAGAGTTGAAACCTAGTTATGTCGCTGAGGCAATTCAGTATCGGACTATTGATAGAATGCAATAAGACCCCGCCATGAAGGGCGGGGCCTAGATAAATAATCAGCTTTGTAGGTTGGGTTGAGGAACGTTGAGCCTGTCGCCGACATGAACGCGGAGCGTCTCTGAAAGAGAAAACCCAAAATATTATCTTATTCGCCTCCTTTCATAAAAAATGGGCTGATGTAGTCGAACTTAAGAAATAAACCTAATCTATTGGGTTTTTGTTGGGTTGCGGTGTCACTTCAGCAAACCTACAATATCATCACTTATCAATATATCCTATCATCTGTCATCGGGGTATGACCTAAAAGACTGCCCTAATCCCTTGACAGTTGCCACATCTACTTTCCGCCCCAAAAGCTCTTCTAAATCTTGGATTATACCAATTTGAAGAATCACTACTATAGCACGCGCCCCCACTGGAATAGACTTCTAGACACTCATTTGTAACATTCTTTTTTCACCCATGGTATTATACACCAATTTCATAAAACATTGCTACAATGCTTTCCCTTGCCGTTAGGAATTTAGAGTAACATAACTACCTTTTTTGAATTTGGTATAAGAGAACTGGGAATGTAGGGAGCGCTGGTTTGTCCTTGCGCTTCGGTATTAGTGGGCCAGGTTTGTCTGCTGGCAAAGATGTTGACTAATCTCCGCCTTGCCCACCCTACATCTTTTAACTTACTAGAGAAGTTCAGAGAATAGGGAATGGTGCGGTTCGTTTCTAGCAGGAACCCCTAGCAACTAGGGACGTATGGCTAGAGTCCAGCCTCTGTCACCCATACAGAGCGGATAACTGAGCTCAGAATGTGGGTGAAACAAAAAGGTTAAGTCCCACCCGCTAGGGAAAGCGTGAATCCCTAACTGGCCACAGTTCGGGAACCATACCCGGAACCCAGAGTGAAGCAGGCAACAGGACTCAATCAGAG
>JAJEAQ010000675.1 GCA_022822685.1 Trichodesmium sp. jk18x7bins.61 | reverse complement strand
CTTACTAAAACAATTACAATGCACCACTACCCTTAATCCTTTGTGCAAAATGTTAATTGCTGAGTTTACATCTAGAGTCTTCAATGAACCCGCCATCTGGGCCAATAGCAGTTTTTGTTGAAACAGACTTCTTGACTTTTTGACCGCAACAAAGCCACAATTTTAACTCGTATGTTGAAATTTGGGAGTAAAGAACTTCCTGAATCTTTTTAGGTATAGCGCTTCGCTCTAACGTATTTACAAATCAGGACTGAATCTCCTTTGACTGATCAGTTACCCTGTTTCAATCTGTAACTATACCAGCGCGAAGCGCTATAACGATTAAATTATCAATGGCAGTTGTAAAAGCTAGCACCATTACGGAATTTACAATCACGCCAATCACGCCAATCACGCCAGGGGTTTCTGTTCACAAAAGCACCTCCGTGACCATCAACCCAGCCTGATCTTCTCAAGTTTACCCAATCTCTACCTCTTTTTCCATCAACCCAGCCAGCTGCTACATGGTTGGGATCAATATTCGATGTCTCTTGAAGTTGTTCTTCTTTTTGTCTGATGGTTGCTGTAATTCTATTAATCCGATTTTCAATAGTTAACTGAGGTGGATTGCCTTCAGCAGCATTAGCTGTGGAAACATTTATGGTAGATAAGGCTAATAAAAATCCAAGGCAACTTATTTTCGTAGGCATTCTAATCATATTTATTCTCCTGGAAATTTTGCTTGAAACTTGATCCACAAACCATATCTAAACTACTATCGATGGTTCTTATCACTCCCACCACTGCGCCAGGGATTTACATTAGCAAAACCGCCACCATGACCATCAACCCAGCCTGTTTTTTTACCATCATACCAACCGTTACCGTTACTAGCATCACCCCAACCTCGTTTATTACCATCAATCCAATCACCACCTTTTTTAGTATCAACCCAACCACCTGCTATACGCTCTGGTTCTAAATTTGATGTCTCTTGAATTTGGTCTTGTCGCTGTTTCATGGCGGCAGTAATTCTACTAATGCGATTTTCAATAGTTGGTGGAAGTGCACTATTGTCAGCAGCATTAGCTGTGGGAATATTGATCGTTGATAAAGCTAATAAAAAACCAACCAAACCGCTTCTTGTAGAAATTTTCATGGCATTTTTTCCTCAAAATTAATAACCGATATTATTATATTATATATAATAGTTCTCATATTGGTGAGGTACAAAGATTTCTGATTGGGGGAGTTGGGAATTGGGAGTAGGGAGTAGGGAGTAGGGAGTAGGAGTTAAATAAAACTGTACCTCATGAGTTCGAGAAACGCTATATAAATAAAAGTATGTATTAAAAAAAGCGGTCTGAGCGTTACCACCAAAATTATTAGCTAGTGACTTCGATTTCAACTAACAGTCTTTGTCTTGAATAAATATAAAGATCAACAAGAATAAGAGTTACACAAATTCAATTACCAATACCTAAAGTAGTAAAGGCGGTATTTTTGATAGTGTCTTGTATCCTCGAGTATATACACTTACTAATATAAGAGTGGCGACGGGTATTTCATATCCTCCAAGTAGGTTATTTTGAAGTTCACCCAATTGGATGATTTGGAAATGATGCTTTTTTTTGCGTGATGACTGAGTGCTGCAATAAAATTATTGAGCAACAGCCATAGAATCAGTTTCTGAAAGAGGTAGTTTGGCTTTAATAACTAGAACATTTTCAAAAAAAGTACGGATAATTATGGGGCAAATCTTGATGATTCCTTCCGGTCAAAACCACTGACTAATCATTTCTACAAAGCGATTTTATCCTACTAAATATCCTTCCATCATTTTGATAATAGAATAGTTAACTACATTCAGAAAAGTAGAGTTATTTTCAGCCACCATACAACCAACTCCAGAACTGGCATAAGGTTGTTCAGGCACAAGTTTATAGGAACCTGAACCTAGCTTTTCTTTTATTTCATATAGAATAATAATATCTCCAGCTATAGCATCAATTTTGCCTTGTTCTAAAACATTTAACCCTGCTTCAACACTACTATTACCAGTTACTAACTCAGCCTGAGGTTGAATGGTTTGAATTGTTGCCTCTGCGGGAGTATTTGATGCTGTGCCAATGGGTTTGTTAGCTAAAGATTCTGGAGAACCAAAATTACTATCAGATTTTACTCATAAACGGATACCAGAAATAGCATAGCTAGTATAAAAGTCTACTAAATTATCTCTTTACCAAGTAAATGCTGTGTTGCAAACAGTATCAACCCCTCCATTTATCACTTTGGTAATCCGTTCCGAAAATTGATCTTCTATGGCAACTTGAATAATCATATCTTTTCCTAGTCGTTGCTGTAGTTCTTCTTCGACAAGAGCGAGAAATCTATTGAATAGCCTACTAATTCTCTTTCCTGATTAATGTAGGAATAGGGAGTTAAATCATTTATAGTAGCTCTGGTCAAAATTCCTGTTCTGGATACTTTTTCCATGACTGTTTCAGCCCTAGCAGGAACTGTACAAATCATGGTTAACATTAGACTCATAATTCCAGAGTCATAATTCCAATTAATTGTTTATTGAGCATTTTTTTCTTTGAAATGATTTGTATGGTTGACATTCTATCAGTTTTTACTAATTGAATTTTTTTGATGAAAGTATAAAGTTGAATGCTGATGTCCAAATCAACTAAAACTGTTAAATTTTGAATTTTGACTTCCTATAAACCGTATTATACACCATCTATCCTGTGGTTTCACAATAAAAGTAATTTTTCTACCTCATTACCTAAATTTAACTATTTCTTATCCAAGATTTAACCTAAAGGATGTGAATCTACTGATGTTATTTTTAAAGATTTTGTAAAAAATAGAAATGCTGATAAAAATCGGATTAGAA
>JAJEAQ010000322.1 GCA_022822685.1 Trichodesmium sp. jk18x7bins.61 | reverse complement strand
ATGGAATTAAAGCACTGGATCAAGTCAGAGATGATGGGCGAGTTAGACACATTGGTTTTTCAACTCATGGCCCCTTGGATGTGATATTAGCGGCCATTAATACTGACTTCTTTCAATTTATTAACTTACATTATTACTACTTTTTCCAACGTAATGCCCAGGCAATGGAGTTAGCCTACCAAAAAGATCTGGGCATTTTTATTATCTCTCCAGCAGATAAAGGTGGGCAGTTATATACACCATCCCCTGCTCTTCAGAAATTGTGTCAGCCTTTTTCTCCACTGGAATTAAATTATCGATTTTTGTTAAGTGACCCCAGAATCACAACCTTGAGCGTAGGTGCTGCCAAGCCTCAAGAATTGGAATGGCCTTTGAGCATGAGCGATCGCACACAGCCCCTAACTCCTCAAGAGACTCAGATATTTAAAGATTTGGAAACCCAGGCTTTAAAACGATTGGGTACAGATAAGTGCAGCCAATGTTATACTTGTCTGCCATGTCCAGAGAATATTCATATTCCAGAAGTTCTGAGATTAAGGAATATGAGTATAGCTTATGATATGACAGAATTTGGTAAATACCGCTACAGGATGTTTGAAAATGCAGGTCATTGGTTTCCAGGTAACAAAGGCAACCGATGTACTGAATGTGGAGAGTGTTTACCCAGGTGTCCGGAAAAATTAGATATACCAAGTTTGTTGAAAGATACTCATCAAAGACTTAAGGGTGTGTCTGGCCGTCGGTTATGGGAGTAAGTACATATAGAAGTTAAGTCAAAAGTTAGAGAAGTTGATGATTTTATGAAATATGAAAAATTCAACAAAAATGTACTCGAACTAATTCCAGTAGTTTTACCTGAGTTAATCGGATTTATTGGATTTATAACTATATGGCAGATACTAGCAATGCAGTATAGTTCAATTATTCTACCTTCTCCCTTAGAAACCCAAGCCGCTCTGAAAAATTTAGCAACTTCAAATCAACTCACTCCAGCTATTTTACTACTACCTTAGATGCTATTAGTGGTTTCATAATAGCAACATTAATTGGTAGTGTTCTAGAAACAATAGCTGGTATAAAACCTTTTGTTAGTCGTGCTATCAGACCTCTAATTACTACTAGGCAAGGAGTAGCACCTATTGCTTGGATTGTAATTGCATTACTTTGGTTTGCTACTGGTAATTCTACTTCCATATTTACCGTTACTGTTTCTACTTTACCAATTGTATTTATTGGTGCTGTGGAAGGTGTAAAAAATATCAATCCACAGCTTAAAGAAATGGCTTATACCTTGAAAATACCCATCAAATTTTTATTAGTAGACTTATATTATCCACATTTATTATCAAGTTTATTTCCCCCAATAGTATCTGGATTAGGATTAGCTTGGCGAGTGGCAGTAATGTCTGAATTATGATCATCAGAAACAGGTATAGGTGCAGAAATGAATATAGCTATAATTAATCTTGATACGGCTGAAGTTATGGCGTGGGTAACGTTCGCAGTGGCATTGATTTTGATATCAGAATATCTAGTTATTCGCCCCATACACAGATTTTTAGAGCCTTGGCATTTTGAGAGAAATTAAAAAATCTTAGTTTGTAGTTGGGATGCTGCCCCTCCAACTCCCTATTGCAATTGTAGAATAAAAGTTTGACAGCGTGTCTTTTGACAAGATTAATCACTTCATTTAAGATACATACCGCTACTAATGCAAAAACAAAAAATTATTTATTTCTGTAGCCAAGATGCTCAATTTAGAAGACATCCAGCATAAATACAGTAACTTCACGGTACTTCATAATATTAATATTCATCTAAAACCAGGATAAATATTGTGCTTAACAAGACTTTCTGGCTGGGGAAAAACTACGATTTTACAAATAATAACAGGCTTGATTCAACCAAATTAAGGCCAAATAAAAAATCAATTTACACAGATAAGTTATGTATTTCAAGAAGCAAGACTGCTTCCCTGGCGTACCACTACAGAAAATATTGCTTTTGGATTGAAAGCAAAAAGAATGCCAAAAAAAACAACGTCAGCAAATAGCGATCGCTCTCGCCCAACAACTAGGTATCGAGCAAGCAGCTCACCAATACCCACATCAACTGAGTGAGGGAATGCAGCAGCGAGTTGCTTTGGGGAGGGCATTAGCAGTAAATCCAGACCTACTTTTGCTGGATGAGTCTTTCAGCGCTCTAGATATTGGTAGAAGACGTGACTTACAGGGGCTATTGCTCAAGTTATTGAGCGATCGCAACATGGCAGCTCTCCTAGTTTCCCACGACTTAACGGAAGCAGTGCTAGTAGCAGATAAATTAATTGTTTTGTCTGCCTCTCCTAGTTGCATTATTATTTATATGTAAGGATTCAGGTATCTCAAACCCAGTTATAGAGAGACTTCTGAAAACGACTGACTCAGCAATTTAACAGCCTTCTTCTCAATAATGACGAAAACAAAGGCTTGTAGCAATCTATAGTTGAGAATAGGATGGGGGAGGCAATTTCCGGAAATGCTTATCCATCAAGATTTATAGGCTTTTCCATAGGACCTGAATCCTTACATTTATATTATGTAAAACTGCTATACTCTGTGCTGCTACTCAAGCCAACGAAATCAAATATATACAACTAAATTCTGAAGTAAAATTAGTTGACAAAGATACTTCAAGTTTCAAAATAACTCCTGTTGCTGAAGATGCAATTGTGGTTATACCAAATCAACTTGAGCAAAATACAGAACCCATGGAAAGCAATGGACTTTTTGATGGTAGTAATGTGGCTTTAGCCCAATTGGATATTCGACTAAGTGATCGTCTCCGTTTTGGTGTTACTTATGTGCGTTCTTACTATCCACAGGATAAGTTATTTGTTTCAGCATCAACAGGTAGCACAAGAGTAAATGCACCTTATAGTAAATACTGCCGACTCTGGCAAATTCACCTGAAAAAGAGTAGATTGGGTAGAACGAAGTGAAACCCAACTATAACTATTCTAGGATGTTGAGTTTCCTCTTTCAGAGACGCTCCGCGTTCAGGGAGCGCGACAGGCTCAACGCTGCCTCAACCAAACCTACAAATTACTTTTTCTTTCTTTCAAAACTGCAATTGATATTACCACGGCGAACTAATCATCGTAAATACTGCCGAGTAATGAGGATGAAATAAATCCCTTCTACCTCCTCTAGCTAACTCTGCTGGTAGAGGCAAATGTTTATTACCCCATTCCGGAGTAGACGATCGCCCTCTAAATGCACCTCTCCTCTCAACATTGCTAACTGTGCCTGTCGCAATGCTTCTGCTTTAATTTGTCTTTCAGACAAATTCTGATAAAATTCAGTCATTAAAGCTAATGTACCAGTATCACTAACATACCAAAGACTAGCTAAAGCCGATTTCACTCCCACTTACTGCCAATCCAGCAAAACCTAACTCAGCCTCCTCATCTCCGACTGCAGTGGTACAAGCATTCAACACCAATAACTCAACCAGGGGGGTTGTACAAACGTAACTGGCGTAGTTGGTTTAAACGTAACTTAGTATCCCAAAATTGAATGTAAGAATTGTCAGCACCTCCTGGATGAAATTCTCCATGAGTTGCTAAGTGAATAATTTTGAATTTTTCTCTGCTGCGCTACTGCTTTAAATCTTCCAGAGTAAATCCTTGATTGAGAAAAAACTTACCAGGCCAAAGATTGTTCACAATACTTGTAAGTTCTACAGGTACTGCAGGTAGGGGACTTTGGTCAGCATTCGCTGGAAATTCAGATGCTCCCATTGCCAAAACTTGAGAACCATTTAATCCCACATATCTTGTATCGGTTAAAGTAAAACTAGGAATTAATCCCAAACTATATTTTTCAGCCAGGAACTGTTGAGCATTATGTAAAGCTGCTATAGGCAAAGTGCGCAAACCACTATCCATAGAAAAAATGATCATATTAATATTATGGTCTGCTAATTCTTGAGCAATTAGTGTAATTAACCATTCATATAATTTTTGAGCATTTGATAAATAATTATAAGTATCTAATTAACTAGGAGTCCTGATTTGGTTTGTAAATTTTTTAGCAACTTCTATCACTTCATCTCTAGTTCGCCCACTACTTTTAACAATCGGTTTACCATTGGGCAAAAATAATTGCAGTTCTAAATGAGTAGGTTGCGAAGACACATATATAACTCCTGGTTTGATACCAATTTTACCAACACTACTCAGAGTATTTCGGATATTTGCTGCTGTAGCAGTTCTTTTAGAAACATTTCTGCCTAAATAACTAATGAATTCTCTGCCTCTGGTTAGCTCTATTTGTGATAAGCTATCAGTTAAACTAATTTGATTGTAATTATTTTTTGGATAAATTTATGAAGCAGTAGTAGTAATATTTTATTCTACAACTATAGTTGGTTTTTGCTTCTAATAAGACTTACCTTATATGGGATTATCTATGGCAACGGTTGGATTTGAAACTGATAACATTTGGTTGTTACTAATATCTTCTATAACAGTATTAGTATCTTCTAAAATTAAATTTTGCTCTGAATTTTAGACAGTAATTTGAGAATTATCAGGTTGTTCTAATTCTAGTGCAGTTTGATTTTGATTGTCCAGCACTAATGGCAGAATTTGTTCTTATGAATTTATTGATGATTCTATATTTTATGTAGCAGAGGCAGTAGTTTCAAAACTATCTAAAACTGGTGAGTTTGATTCAGGGAGTAGGAATACTATTTGTACATCTGGAGTGGCGTTTAAGAGGTTCTCGTTATTTTCGTTAGTGGGAATTTGAATAGACTCTTCTTCATTATTTGTTGGTGTTTCAGTAAAAGTATAAATTTGAGTAGGCTGCTGTTCTAATTCTGGTTGAGTAGCTGAAGTTGTTTGACTTTTTTCGGTAGCATTTGTAAAATCTGTTGATTCTAGCTGAGTTTTACTGTCTTGCAATTGTGATTCTTGGGTAGAAAATTACTGGGTGAAATTGTCAAATTTCCATTTGTAATTGCTCCTACAGAACCGTTTATTGTAGCATCTCCTACAGTAAAAGGTGTTTTTCCTGTGTTAATAGCAATATTTCCCCCTACTTCTTCCCCAACGCTAGAAATGCTAGTAACATTCTGATTCTACTTTAAAAAAGTACCTCTGACTCTAAAAATAGATCTGTACTAATTTCTACATTGCCTCCTCTATTTCCCCCCTTCTGCTTGTATGGAGATAACTTCAATACCATTTTCTGCATTCAGTTTGACTTCCCCAGCATTTCCCGATGTAGCACTAGAATTTATTCTATCTGTGGTAATGTGCTCGCCAGCCTGCAGATGAATATTCCCTCCTGCTGTTGTGCCTGTTGCAGTTAATTTTCCTGTTTCTAAAAACCACTACTACTAACAATATCAATGTCACCAGCCCTGTTGTCTGATGAATTTGTCACTACATCTCCAGTCTTGATATTTCCCTGAGTGCTAGTAATATTAATACCTGCTGGTGCGGGAATGTTGTCAGTAGTTATATTACTATTAGCATTTAGAGTAATTGTGGCATTGTCTCTTCCAATTATTGTACCTGTACTGATAATTGTTTCTGCTCGAATAGTTGTTGGCTCATTGAATACAACTCCATCCCTACTCATGTTTTCTGTAGAAGATATAGAAATAGCACTAGAGTTCTCTAATTCTCCTATCGTAATGGAATCAAAACCATTTGCTAAAGTTGCTAAATCTGCTTTTGTCAGGTTAAGCGCTCCTGTATTTTCAAATCCTCCCAGAGCAATATTTTGATTTCTTGACGCTGATTGTAAAATCAGTCTTCCATTATTACTAACACTGTTTTCTCCTCCTAAAAGATTAATTTCATTTCCAGTGAGAGTAATGTTGCCAGTTTCTTTACTGTCACTTGATGTTGATATTCCTCGAACATCACAAGAGTATTTTGAGCTGTAATATCAATATTTCCACCACTTTGCTCCCCTTCAGCATTAATGCTTTCTGTATCAATAGCAGCAGTATTCATTGTTATATTTTCGCCTCTGGAGTCTCCACGGGCATCAATTTTTCTGCACTAATCTCTTCTTGTGCATAATATTAATATTTTCGCCATTACTTTCTAGTGCTGCATTCAAGTTAGCAATCGATAAGTTATTAAATCTCACAAAACCTGCGCTACTTGTGAGATTCAATTCTCCTTCATTAGTATTAATATTTCCGACATTGAGCATTATTCCAGAAATATTAATTGCTGCTCCCTGAGTATTAATAGTATTTTCTGATGGATTCAGAAAATAGCCTCAACCATTTTCGTTACTATCTGCTACAAATGAAATTTCACCTCTTGTATTTTCAAAGCTTAACTGAGCTTCTGATCAATTGTCAATCACTATGTAATCTGATGCTTTAAAAGTAATATTTGCATACTCTGATATGTTTTCTACGGATGATTTTGAAATCTGAGATGCTGTAGCTGTTTCTCCGATGAAATAATTATCTTCTATATTTGTATCTACAATATTAATATTTTCTGCATGAAAAATTAAATTTCCAAGAGTAGAAGCGGAATCTAGATTAACAGTACCATCAAAAATTAAACTTCTTTGACTAGAAACCTCTACTCTATTGCTAGTAGAGTTTTGTGCTGTCGATACAGACTGTTCCCTTATATTACTAATAGCTCTATTTTGCCAAAAAAAGCTTGTATTACTCCGAATAACTACATTACCACCCTCACCTAGAAAAGATTTAGTATATATTTCTGTCCTTGCATCTACATAAGTACGAGTAGTATGAGGAACATTTCCTGAGCTTTGGGAATCTGCACCAATTCTAATATTGCCACTACCATTAATACTAGAAGCATTGAGTTTGGCATTAAATAATCCTACTTTTTCTCCCAAAATATTGATTTGACCACTATTAGATAAGTCTGAATTTCCTGGCCTAGAAACATCAATATTTCCAGGGACAATAGTTGTACCTAAATCTGTGGAAATTTCTTGGTTATAGCCTGTCAAAACTACTTGGCTATCATCATTAACTATAGCTCCTGTAGCAGTTTTTATGGCTTCATCTTTACCAGTTAAAAGTTCTGGTATGGATAAAGAAAGCATTTAAGTTTTGTAAGTCTATTGATGAATCTACTACACCTGTATTTTTTTTATTTTCCGTTTCTATCTCTAAACTCAATAAACGTCCTTCTTGACTGATGGGGACTAAATTTTCTCCAGGAACCGTAGATATTGTAATTTCACCACCTGGTGCAGATATTTCTCCTGTATTAATAATTGTTCCACCCAATAAAGTGGCATTTTCTCCAGGCTCAACACTTAAGTCACCCTCATTTATTATTACTCCAGAGTTAGTCATCGGGGAAAAAGCACTAGGATTTTCTGTTAAAATGTCGTAGTTATCTTCTCCGATAACATTAAACTAACCAGAGTCAAAACCAATACTTGAACCAGTAGTTACGACAAAAGATGCAGGTACATTCAACCTAGCATTTGCACCAAATATAATACCAGCAGGGTTCATCATCAATAAGTTTGAATTGCCCTCTGTTAGTTGAATTAAACCGTTAATCACAGAAGCATCTCCACCAGTGATGCGAGTTATGATATTTTATGTATTTGGAGCAGATATAGAGTTAACAATTCGGTTTTCTCTAAGATTAAATTTGTTGAAACTATGGAAAAGATTCCCATCATTTTGTGATCGCTTCCCTCCTGTAATATCAAAGCGAGTTTGGTCAGAATTTCTTGATGGTGTTACTGGAGTTACTGCTGTGTTAGTTGAATTAGCTTCGGGAACTATTGATAGGGTTGATGGTTGAGCTGATGCGATTTGAGTGGCAAGAATTTTCCTAGGAATCATTGTACTCCCACCATTATTTTCGTTATTTTTGAATGGTAGGAGGGTTGCAGTACCCAACACCCAAAGTCCAGTTAAGGGAACAGCAATGAGAATCTGGCAAATTTTATAGATAGGCACATATTTCATTGGTTTGCGATCTTAGTGTTTTGTTAGCATATAAATACTTTTTAGTCAAGGAAAAACAAATTTCTTTAATGCTCTAATTTGTTTGAGTCCCAATCCTCTTATAGGTAGGATAATTACTTCCTGATTCAACACCCATTTCTAGATTAACGTTGGCCTTGACAATTTTATCCGTCGGTACTATCCAAACCTACAGATGTTTAGTGGTTAAGTTCCTAGTTTAACTAAGGCTCCCATGTTTAACCTTCTGGTTAATGAGCTAGGAGTTGGCAGAGCATCCGCTGGGTAGGAACTTAAACACCTACCGATAACGTAGCCCCCAAGAGGTGATTACTGGTCAGATGTTGGACTGCTTAATTCCATGAGCGGAGCAACAAGAAAGTCACCAAGTCTCTAGCTTTCGTTATGAGCTTCCTGACTCCTGCTCTAATCTATAAGTTGAAATAATGACCAGTTTTTGAGCAAAATCTAAAGTATAAGATATAGAATTGTTATGCGTCTAATTGGTTTAACTGGCGGTATTGGTACAGGAAAAACTACTGTATCTAATTATTTGAGTCAAACTTACCAATTCCCAATTTGGGATGCAGATATTTATGCTCGTGAAGCTGTACAACCAAGTTCTGTGATTTTTGAGACTATAGTAGAACACTATGGCATGAATATACTGCTACCTAATGGTAATCTGGATCGGAAAAAATTAGGGGAAATTGTTTTTCATAATCAAGACGAGTTACGTTGGTTAGAGCAACAAATTCACCCCTATGTACGCGATCACTTTCAGCAGAATATTCAGCAGTTTGCCCTCAAAGATAGTGAATTGAGGAATAGCAGTTTTATACAAGCATCCGCTCAAACTACTAATCAATACCCTACAGCGATATTGGTAGTACCGTTACTGTTTGAAGTTAAAATGACTGACTTAATAACAGAAATTTGGGTAGTCTACGCCTCACCCCAACAACAAATAGAAAGATTAATCAAACGTGATCGCTTGAGTCAAGAACAAGCTGCAACTAGAATTAATCATCAACTCTCTATAAAAAAAAAGTGTGAACAGGCAGATGTAGTGTTAAATAACTCCACCACCAAAGAAGCCTTACTCAGTCAAGTAGATTCAGCGATCACTCCCAGTCAAAGTCATTAAGCATCTAGTGCAGCACCACGGAAATAACTCACCAGTAACAAAGTACTGAAAGCCTTACCAATCAATATTTTTGACTTTTGATTTTTCAAGAACACCTAGCACCACTAGCTGAAATTTTAGTAAAAAGTAATTACTAGGGAAAGATCTATACTTTAGCGCCTATTAAAAAATCTTGCTTTTCAAGTGGGTTATGAGAGATTGTTTGCAAAGCAAATACCAAGATAACTAAAATGTTGAATTATGGTAGCCTGCGGCGGACAACTAAAATTCTTATTTAAACCCCGCCCGCGAGGTCTTATATGAGGAGATATCGGCCCAAGGGAGCACCCTACGCAAGAATTTAATTTCAGCTTTACAAACAATCTCTGAAATCAAGAATTTCCCAAACTGTCTTTTAGGAAAATACTCTTTATTCATAGATAGGACACTATCATTTTATCCTGATATACCCTGTAACTTCTGTATTAAATAGGGAAAACTCCTAGAGTAAACAATAGATAACTTCCATGATTCTCTACTCATTGATCTGTACTTCTACCATCATCTTGATGATTTTTTATAGCAAATTCTGCAGATTACAAATAAGTTCAACCTCAAATATCCAACAATTACCTCAAACCAGAATTCATTGTCATGAAAGAGGTAGTGGACGTTGTACAGCATAGTTTAGTAAGTGAACATTAATATATTTAATGAGAAAGTAATAAGTTAATTCCAGGTACTCGCTCCCACCAAACTGATTAACTACCAATTATAACCCTAGAGGTTCTGGAATTAATTTTTGTTGATAGATTCTATTAATTAGAGTAACCTACTATAATACTAAAATTCCTTTAGGTAGTGCTATTTTAGGAGTAGTAATACCATTTTAAAAAAAATTATAAATTATTCAGTAAATTTCCAATTATATTCAAGATTATTAGAATCTATCTTAGATTTTAATCGCCATAGCTAGTTTTTTCATGAGCAAGAAATTTTAATAACTATTAAGTTGATAATTCAGGCAATTTCGGATTATTGATGCAGCCTATTCCATATAATAAATGTGGTGCATTAATTTTAGTAGTTCGGAATTTCGTGAATACTAAACACTTTAAAAACTATTTTATAAGAGACTGTTTGTCAACTAAATATTAAGATAGCTAGAATGTTTAATTCTGATGGGTTACGGCGGACAATT
>JAJEAQ010000277.1 GCA_022822685.1 Trichodesmium sp. jk18x7bins.61 | reverse complement strand
CCCGTGATAATCAAGTTTTAAGAGCGCCTACTTCTGGGGTGATTTTTGATTTAAAACCTACAAGCAAAGAAGAATCTACTCTAGATATAAAAACAGATGGTATCTGTCAATATGTAATTAATGAAGTCTTAAAGCCTGGTGATATTCAACCACAAAGATGTGAGGAGGCATCTTATGAAGCACAACAAACTGAACCACTTTTGACAGTATTAGATGATGACGAAGGTTTAGAAGCAGTAGTTTATATTCAGAACAAAGATGTTGCTTTAGTTTTAAAAGCTTTAAATGATAAAAGGCAAAAATTAGAACCTTATCACGATCAAGAGTTAACTGGTGGGGAAGTTATTGAATGTGAACCAGGTAAAAAATGTGTTTGTCCAGAACTTAAAGAAAATCGTGAAAAATTAGGTTTAAGTGATGTAGATTGTGTACCTGTAGAGGTACAAGTTGAAGCTTTACCAGCCAATGAATTTGGTACTGTAACTGGGGAAGTAGTATCTATTAGTGATGATGCAATTCCACCAGATCAAGAAGCAGAAAGAACTTATTATTCTTTTGAGACAACAATTGATTTAGAGCGCCAAATATTTGTGCTAGATAATGAAAATGATGTGGAAATTGGTTTGCAGAATGGTATGGCAGTTAACTCTAACATTAATGTAGGTAAACGGACAGTTTTAGAGTTATTCTTTAACCGCTTTACTGGCAAGTTTCAGAGTTTGACTAATGTTAATTAATGCCTACTGATAGACTGTTTGTCAAGCAAATATTAAGATAGCTAAAGTGTTTAATTCTGGTGGCCGGCGGCGGAAAAATAAAATATCGGTGAGTACAAGGAGATATTTCCACTTCACCCACCCTACGCCAGAATTTAATCTGAGTTTGACAAACAATCTCTAAGCGAACCTAAATATAGAGATACTTATATCCTACTTGGAAACAGGTGGGGTATTTTTATCTTTTAACCTTGGTATGATAGGAAAAATTTGTAACTTTCTTTAAACGCACTGCCCACTTTATAGCAAATCCGCTTTAGTAAGGAGGTATTCAATAAAGTCAAATTCTCTGCCTAGAGAGGATTTGAGGATAGGAGATAACTACCCTACAATCACCAGATTTGGTATTATATTAATTCTTGCTTAAAAGCATAGCCAAATCCATATATTACAATGCTGTTAGAGTCAAAAACCTGAAATTGCGTAGATTGGGTTGAGGAGCGCGAAACCCAACATTTTTACAGTTTTTGTTGGGTTTATCCGTAGGATAGGCTTCCCTAACACTTCGTTCTACCCAATCTACTATTATCCTTAGCAGCAACTGTATTGCGATATATTAATAAATTTTCAACAGCGATCGCCATTTCCCCATAATGCAAAAAGTCTTTTCCAAAACTCAAATATCATTATTAATTCTTTACATTCTTCCAGTTGCTTTACTCTTATGGTTCGTTGCTAATTTTAGTGTCAATGTTCCGTACTGGGATCAATGGAGATTAACACCTTTGTTTGAGAAAGTCGCTACTGGAAATGCTAGTTTTGCTGATTTTTTTACTGTACATGGGCATCACAGAATATTAATTCCTAAACTCATCATTACAGCTCTAGCCTTTGCCTCTAAATGGAACACTCAATATGAAATAATTTGCAGCGTATTTTTTGTCATTATCACCTTTTTGGCTATCTACAAAATTGCCTCTACTCAGCTACAGAATGAAGACAAAAATTTTATGCACATAGCAAATATTTTAACTTGTCTGTTGCTATTTTCTCTAGTACAACATCAAAACTGGTTATGGGGATTTACCATATTTTGGTTTCTGACAAACTTATGCTTAATAATGGCAATATTTTTTATTCATACCTCCAAGAATTTATCATCAAAAACTAAAATGTTAATGGCTGGAGCATCCTGTTTTATTGGCAGTTTTACATTAGCACAGGGATTATTTTCCTGGCCTGTATTAATACCATCGATATTATCCATAGAAGGTAAACCAAAAGAAAAAAAATGGAGAGTAATTATTTGGATTTCTCTCTTTATACTTTTATGTTTTATCTATGCAATTAACTATAATCCGATTCGAGAACCGAAACCATTTTTATTGACAGAGCAACCATTACTCATAATAAATTACTTTTTAGCTGTTTTAGGTTTACCATTGGTGAGAGTTCCTATACTGTCAATTTTAACAGGATTAATATTATTCTCTGCTTTCCTATTTTTCTCATTCTACTTTATCAAAAAACCTTTTACTAAATTAACCTTTGTTCCAGAAACTATCCCTTGGTTAACAATCGGTGCTTTTTCTCTAATCTCTGCTCTATCTATTTCTGTAGGAAGAGCAGAATATGGTATTGAGAATGCAATTATTTCGTCACGATATACCACTACATCGATTTTATTAATTATTTCCCACGTTCATCTCCTTGGTTTATTCCTAAAACATCAACAAAAGTACTTACCAGTATATAAAATTTTTGCGGTGGTGATGACAGGAATTATAATTATCAACTCCATATATGTTGTGACTTGGATAAAATTCAGTTTTCCCTATATGGAAAGTCGGAAAGAATGTCTAGAAATCATTAATTATTTAGAAGACTCAGAATTTATCAGAGAATCACGGGATAGTTGCTTGGTATTAATGAATGGTAAAACTTGGCTAGTGAGAAAGGGTGCAAAAATTATGGAAAGATTGGGATGGCGAGAATTTCCTCAAAATCTGGAATTTCTTGGAGAACCGCAGCAAAATTATGGTTATTTAGACAATCTTCAAACAACTGAAGAACTAATAGACACTAATATTAATGAAACAATTACTTTAGGAGGTTGGGCAATTATGCCAGATAGAAAAAAACAACCGCATCTAGTCTTACTTTCTTCTGGTCAGAATAAATCTTTTTTTGCTAATGGAATTGTGAACTTAGAAAGCAATGATATTACTAAAACTCTGGATTCAAAACAATATAGTAGAGCGCGATGGAATGTGGCATTTTCGGCTAAATCATTACCAGTGGGAAAAACCGTAATTAATGCTTGGATTTATAACTCGGAGCAGCAACAATTTATTAAATTAAATAATCAAGTCAAAGTGAGGATAACAGATAATTGAAAATTTTCCAAATCTAAGTATAAGGTGGGAACGAATCCAAATTTGTTCGTAGTTATGCTTTAGCGCCACAATGATAGTGGGAGAAATAAAGTGATACCAAATTTATGAAACTGCATATACAGCATTTCTTGGGCTCACGAGGTACGCTTGCTCTCAAGATTCAAAGGAGGTGTTCGCGCAGCGGAATGGAGTTCGTTCGTTACATTAAAATTGGATCTGCTCTGGCTGCAGGTGTGAAAAACTCAAGTAAAATTATATCAAAAAAAAACAACTCCAAAAAAAGTTAGCAAATGTGGCCTTACTCTATTGATTTTAGAAATAATTAAGGGGTTGGTGATTAGATGATGTTCTTCAGTATTTGTGAATCTTACAACTATAGTTTTTTCATAGATATTTGAGACAAAAGCATTACACATTCACCAACGCCATAATTAAAGCTCTCAAGCTATTGCTCTGCTTAAATCTATTTTCTGTAGCTTCATATTAAATTAGTATGAAACTAGATAAGATGTTTACCAACCTTGTTTTGAAACTCTGCTCTGCTCATGTCCGCTATAACAGTTATAAATAAAGCTTTTAAATTGCTTTGAACATGCTAGATATATAATGGCGCTGAAGCGCAATTACAAACAACATTTTTTTATACACAATTAAGTGGATATGATATAATTTCTCCTTCCTTTAATACGCAGATATGATGAAAAAAAATCATTGCCCTTTGTGTGATACAGATAAATTTAACTACTATAGGGCAGACGATGGCTATATATTAGCTAAATGTTCTCAATGTGGAATGGTCTGGGATAATTATCCACCAGCAAATCCCACTACAATCTATCAGAAAGATTATTATAATAATGATTTTCCTAAAGGAGGATATGCTAATTATTTTCAAGGCATGAAAATTAATAGTCAGACGTTTCGACGGCGTTTATCGAAAGCTGAGAAAAAACTTTCAGGTCAAGGTTTGTTATTAGATGTAGGTTGTGCTTTAGGTGATTGTTTAGCGCAAGCCCAAGATATAGGATGGATTAATCCTCAAGGATTAGAAGTTTCAGGATATGCGGTGGAATTTGCGAAAAGTCGCGGCTTATCTGTATGCCAAGGAGATTTGTTTAATCATGATTTTGAGCTAAATTCTTTTGATTTAATTATGCTCCAAGATGTGATTGAACATACTACAAATCCCCTGGCTCAACTAACAGCAGCTCATCAACTACTGAAGCCAGGAGGGTGGGTTTTGATTACAACTCCGAATGTGGGAGGATTTTGGCAAAAATTATTAGGTCGTTTATGGTATCACTATAAACCAGGGGAACACTTGACTTATTTCTCTCTAGATACGATCAAATTGGCTTTGGAAAAAAGTGGATTTTCTGATGTTGAATCAAAGCCGACAAGTAATGTCATGAGTTGTGAATATATCTTGGCTCGGCTGAAATATTATCAACCAACTTTATTCTCGTTTTTACTGGCGATCACTTGCTCGCTAAATCTACATAAATTAATTTTTTCTGTGCGGATTGGAGAATTAGAAGCTTGGGGTAAGAAGAGGTAAAATTAACAATGCTAAATGAACATTACTAATTTTTAGGTGTGAGATAAATGAATTTAATTCAAACAGAAATTCCGGAAGTATTACTACTTGAACCAAAAGTTCATGGAGACGAGCGCGGATTTTTCATGGAAAGTTTTAATCAGCGTGTCTTTACAGAAAAAACCGGAGTAAATCTTGAATTTGTACAAGATAATCACTCTCGTTCTCTCAAAGGTGTACTGCGAGGTTTGCATTATCAAGTTCAACAAGCTCAAGGTAAATTGTTACGAGTAGTTATTGGAGAAATCTTCGATGTTGCTGTAGATATTCGCAAAAGTTCTCCTAATTTTGGTAAATGGGTAGGTTATATTTTAAGTGCAGAAAATAAACGACAACTCTGGGTGCCTCCTGGCTTTGCTCATGGTTTTTTAACCAGATCTGAAATGGCTGATGTTTTATATAAAACGACTGACTATTATACTCCTCAATATGAACGTTCAATTATTTGGAATGACTCAGATATTGGGATTGACTGGCCTCTAAATGGCACAACACTGCAATTATCAAAAAAAGACGCAGCAGGAAAAACTCTGAAAACTGCGGAGGTATTTGCATGAAAATCTTACTCACTGGTATTAATGGACAACTTGGCCATCAACTACAACCCCACCTCGCAAAAATGGGAGATATGACGGCAGTAGGGCGAGAAAATTTAGACCTCGCTAACCCTGATGCTATTTCTCAACTGATTAGAGAAGTTAAACCGAGATTAATTATTAATGCTGCTGCTTATACCGCGGTTGACAAATCTGAAAGCGAACCGGAATTAGCCCATGCTGTGAATGGAGTTGCCCCTGGAATTATGGCACAGGAAGCAAAAAAATTAGGAGCAACTTTAATTCATGTTTCTACCGACTACGTTTTTGATGGTAGCAAAAGTACGCCTTACACTGAAACTGACGAGGCTAAACCACTCGGAACTTATGGTAAATCTAAGTTAGTAGGGGAAAATGCAATTCTGGAAAGTGGTGCGAATCATATTATTATGAGAACGGCTTGGGTTCATGGAGTGTATGGTAAAGGTAATTTTGTCAAAACAATGTTAAGAATGGGTAAGGAGAGAGAAGAGTTGAAGGTAGTTCATGATCAAGTGGGTTCTCCAACATGGACAGGGGATTTAGCAGCAGCGATCGCTCAAATCATTCCCCATCTTCAGTCTGAAATTTACGGAATTTACCATTATACAAATAGTGGCGCGATTAGTTGGTATGATTTTGCCGTTGCCATTTTTGAAGAAGCCAAACAATTAGGTTTTCCTCTGCAAGTCAAACAGGTAGTTCCTATTACTACCGCTGAATATTCTACTCCTGCCAAACGCCCTGCTTTTTCAGTTTTGAACAGTGCCAAAATATCAAAAGTTCTGGGTAGACATTCTCCTTATTGGCGCGATGGTTTGAGGCAAATGCTCAAGCAGTTAGCTCTCATGTAGTCAGTAGAGGCCAAAAGACAATAGGCAAGAGGCAGGAGTTGAAATAATTAAGTATCACACTGTAGGTAGGGTTAAGCCCTAGGGAAACCCAACAAAAATCGGTAGTGGTATACAACTAGTCATTTTTGTTATATCTTCCCTGATACAGAGAAGGTGACAGCCAATCACATCACTACTTCTACAGGGCTACCCAAAAAATCTATGTAATGTTGAGTTATCCTTGCGGGAAGCAAGCTACATTCTTCAATCCTACCTACACAATCCTCGGCGTTGCTTAGTAGGGGGATGAATTAGGCATAAGGACTTAGGAAATTTTCCCAGACTAGGGTTGCCTAAGCAAACAAATTCATCCCATAATTAACCAACGCCCAATCCTCACATCACTACTTCTAGGTAATGTTAGGTTTAATTCTATTTCTGAGTAATGTTGGGTTTAATTCTTTAACCCTACCTACACAATC
>JAJEAQ010000696.1 GCA_022822685.1 Trichodesmium sp. jk18x7bins.61 | reverse complement strand
AGTTCCAGAAGCCATGGAAATCATGTTTATGCCACCGTACTATGGAGAAATGCAACCAGCAGCAGGTTTGTGGCCTCTGACTCCAGAAGGGGTAGGGAAGAAATGTGGGGAAACATTGACACAATTGGAGTCGGTTCTATTCCAGGGCTGTGGCGCCTGGCTGAATCACTGTGAGCTTCCAAGTGGGTTAACCTATTTCCACTGGTGGCCTGAGAGTTCATAGTGTGTGCAATTGACAGGATTTGATATAACTAATTAAATAAATACTATTCTATCTTCTGCTACTTGAGGATATTGAGTATCTTATAGCAAATTCAAAAAAGATATTTACAGTTAAATCATCTAAAGACTCTACATCAGGGTTGGCGCTCCGAGCCTTCTCAAAGCCAGCATTTTGTGGCGATGTATTTTGAAATTATTGCTTCTAACCAAACTAATATCAAAAGAAAAGCTCTATACTTTGAGTCGAGGTATTAGTTCTTTTATACTTAACTTAACTAGAAAACACAGCAAAACCCTTATGAGAGAGACTTCTTAGCATCACTCACGCCTGTTTCAGAAAAGCAATCGCCCAACTCCTTACCCATTTACCGCTGATGGCTGATCGTCAATAGGAATCCTCGGAAAGCTAGGCAAATCTATTGTTGCTAGTGGCAATGGATCATCCTGTGGCTCTTCTAGTTCCATAGATTCTTCAACAGATTCCACTTCAAGTACAGGTGGTTTCCAAGTGGGTAAATCTAGCTTACTACCCCCTGGAATTCTTTGTTCCCATTCTTGCTCCATTCCCTCTGAAACTTCAGAAAAATCCTCTGTATTTACTTCTTTTTCTGGCTCAAGTTGATACTCACGAACATTCCACTCTCCCGTAGCTATATTCCAAGATATACGTTCACTTTTAGTCATTGTTTTTAGTTCATTTTCAGAAGTATCTGCTTTTCTAGATTCCTCAACTAAATTACTTTCTAATTCCTGATATTGAATTTTATCTTCCTCTGAATCATTTTCTGTAACTACATATTCCTCTGCTTCTGTATCTTCCAACATTTCTGCTTGTGGTGCTGCCTCTACTAATTCATAATTGAAAACTTCACTGATTCTACTAAATGATGGTAAGCTAGGATTTAATTTACTTTTGCTGACTTCACTAAACAACTCTTTTTCTGTAGTACCTTGCTCTGAGGATGCTTCTTCTTGTTTTGGAGTCAAGTTTTGAATTAAATCCACTTTCTGATCAAAACTCTTCTTGGAAGTAGTTTTGTCTTGCTCACTAATGATTGATTCTTCCTGTTGTTTATTTTGATCTGGAGACCAAGGCTTCACTGGTTTCGAGTTGCTCAGAGGTAATTTTTCAGTATTTTGGCTAATAAAATGATTTTCCTCTGTTAGAGGTTCTGATGTAGAACTTACCTGAGACGCCATAACTGGAGATACCTCTGTAGATACTTCCGTCACTTGACTTTCTATATCCATTCTCCTTGGCATTTCTAAGCATCTTTCTAAAGCTACCTTAAATTGTAGAGTTTGCTGTTGCTGGCGATATAGCCTCGCCCGTAACTCTCGACAGCTATTTTCTAATTCTTGGAGATGATAACTTTGATGGTCGTAAGATTGCTTAGTTGAAGCACATTCTCTTTCCATTTGCGCCTGTTGTTGTTCACCCTGCTGCCACTTATCAGTTAGCGACTCCACTAAAACTTCCTGACGCTGAATAATTTGATTACACAATTCTAGTTTGTAAAATAGGCGAGTTACCTGCTCTTGAGTTACTGCTAATTCTTGAGTTCTTTCTTCTAGTAGCTTCTCTTGATTTTCCAGAGTCTCCTGGCACTCCTCTAGAACTGTTTCTAATTCTGTCACTCTATCTACAAGTTCGCGGTTACACTCATGCAACGCTGCCATCAGACTTGCAGACTCCACTTCTTCAGTCGATTCTTTTGTATAACCTACTGTAATTTCTGAAACTTCCAAGGATTTTTTTTGAGTTTGGCCTTGATTTGCTGATGCTAAATCTTTTGCTTCTTTTGAAGTCGTTTTTAATACCGGAAGAGAATCTACACTAATAGCATTAGGAAAATCAACTGTTTCCCACTCATCGTCCTCTTGCTTTGATGGGTAATTTTTTTTGTCCAGAGGTGCTTTTATGATGTCCACCTCATCATTCTTTTCTGGCCTTTGATCATCCAATGGAGCGTTTTTTTCTGGTAAGTACTCGTTTCCTGGAAGTTCCTCTTCTGGCATTGCTTTCACCTAAAAACATTTGGAAGTTTGGCAGCCCCCGGAATAGGGCTAGAGGAGGAAAAACTACACAACTACCTCAGCCACAGTTTTATGCGGAATCATGAAACCGGGACATTGCCAATTGTGACTTTAACAGAGGAGATGTCAGACTCCTGTGCCAATAGCCATTCCATTATAAGAATAGGAGCTGATTTTGTCAATGCTTAACTATGTCGTTCGATCAGAAGTATATTGAGAATTAGGGTGCATCTGAGCAATCAGGCTGGCTTTTATCCTGATATTACCTGACTGGATAACATGAGACTTCCCCCAGCGTATTTACTTCTAAAGGATTTGATTCCATGGGCTTAAATTTTAGATTTGCTGTTGCTAGTGACTTACATATTGCTGTTCCTAATACTATTTCTGACCAAGCACATCGTTCTCATCTAGTCGAATTTAGTATCCCTGCTTTCGAACTGGTACTGGAACATTTAGGTAAATTAGATATTGATTTTTTACTCTTACCTGGAGACTTAACCCAAGATGGTGAGATAGAAAATCATACCTGGTTAAGTAAAAAATTAGCTGAACTTCCCTATCCAGTTTATGTAGTTCCTGGTAATCACGATGTACCTGTAGAACTTGCCCTGGAAAATTTGATTGGTTTAGCAGATTTTCCCAATTATTATCACCATTATGGGTATGCTGATCGCCACAAGCTATATTACACTGACCAAGCATTTCCTGGAGTCCGCATAATTGGACTTAATTCTAATCAGTTTTATCCTTCAGGAAAACAGGAATATATGGGTGGTCTAGAACCTCAACAATTAGAATGGTTGAAACAAGTTTTAACTGACGCTAAAAAGGAATTAGTTATTGTCATGGTACATCACAATGTGATTGAACATTTGCCAGATCAATATCATAATCCTCTTAGTCGTCGTTATATGTTAGAAAATCGGTATAGTTTGTTAGATATTCTCCAATCTGCTGGAGTTAGGCTCATTTTTACTGGTCATCTTCATGTTCAGGATATTGCTGAATATCAAGGGATTTATGAAATTACCACTGGCTCTTTAGTTAGTTATCCTCATCCTTATCGGATCATTGATTTTACTACCGATGCTAGTGGTCAACAGTGTTTGAAAATTGAGACTCATCGAGTTAATTCTTTGCCTAACTTTCCTAATCTTAGCGATATTTCTAGGGAGTGGATAGCCGATCGCTCTTTTCGTTTTATGTTTAAATTTTTGACTAATCCTCCTTTAAATTTATCACCAGAAGTAGCAGAAAAACTGGCTCCTAGTCTCCGTTATTTTTGGGCAGATATTGCTGGAGGGGATGCTGTTTTTGACTTTCCTGACTTTCCTCCCCATACCCGACGCTATTTTCAAAGTTTTAGCTCTACTAAGAACATTGACAATAATGCCAAGTTAGTATGGCAATAAATCTATTTAAGTTAAGAAGGCCAAATCAAGCTAATTAGTTAACAAAATGATAATTTTTAACCCCCTCCTAATTGTTTGATTGATAGTTTCACAATTTCTTGCTTATTCAGAAGGTTGACGACAGATGCCAAATACAGAAGTATAACCATGTAAAAATGTATTACTACCCACTGGCCCAATTTCGCCATGACAAAAAAACCCACTGATAGGAATATTTAAATAGCTACTAAATAATCTAGAATCAAAGTTAGGCTCACCATATAGTCCCTCTCCACGTCCCAAACAAGAGAACATTAAAGCGGTAGCACTATTTGTAGTTGTAGTCTCGTAAGCAACTTCTTCTTGATAGTGCTTTAGTAACATTTTTAAATCTTCTGCCGAGGTATGAGCATCCCGTAAATGAAATTGAATCCGTTGGCCTGTTCTTACCAGATCGCCAATAGCGATCGCTCCTGCTTTTGGATCTACTCCGATTAAATTACGGATCAGAAAATCCCCTTGTTCTAAGTTTTGCTTAAATTCGTCTCTGACTATACCGACAAATAAAGAATTTTCTGCTAGTTTTCTGTCTTTGTCGTTAAGACTCTGTACCAACTCTTGTAATACTTCTAATGGAGATTGTCTGATTCCAGCACTAACTACTTGGTCGTCATAAGCAACTAATTCTTCAAGTTCTAGAACAATATTACGCTCTCCTTGTGTCACACGGTAGGGTTGACCAATAGGCCGACAGCCTTGAGCCACTATTGTTTCTAAAATAATCTTACCAGACAGGCAAACTCCTACAACTCCTTCTTGGTAGAGGCGATCTTGACAAAATAGGCCTGCGTTTTTACCAGTTAAGCCATTACTGGCTAACCCACCCACCTTGGCTGAATTAGGATAAGCATAATCTAGTCCTTGAAGCAAATCATTGATTTTGGCAGAAAATGGGTCTGCCAGTATAATAAATTGAGGCTGATCTGTGCTTGGTACTCCAATTAGATTACACCAGTCATCAGGAGAACTATCTAAGTCTGGCAGTTGTTCTGGTGATATGTGAAAAGCTTTTACTGCTACTTCTGGTAAATGTGCCAAACTCAGGCTAATAGCAGTTTGTTGTTCTAGTTCTTGTGGTTTTTGGTTTTCATTCATACCAATTATACCACCACCACTGCAACCTATGATTGGTGTTTCCGGTAGATGTTCTTGCAACAGAGGCATAAGTCGTGGATATTCACTGGTAAAGGCTGATGAGATAAATAACAGTCCTAAATCTGCTCTAGTTTGTAATGATTCTAAACTTTTTTCAACTACTTCTTTGACTGCTGCTTCTAATGAAGGACAGGTTGATAGAGAGTTTGACCATCGCATTTAATTGAGGCTCCTTATAAATAATAAATATACCTGTGATGTAGCTACACATTATTTTGGGACTTGTCTCCTCTTGAGGAGCTACGCTAAAGTGTGGGCTTATGATGTCTAGTATACTGGGGATTTTTAAACTTAATATCCTGCTGAGTCCCTATCTGTAATCAATCTTTGATTAATATGAGGTAACTGGGAGTAACGATTAGCTGACTCTGGGATTCATCCCACGGCAGGGCTGTCACTTTTACCTTGGATCTGCTCCCGGCGTTTAATGCGCTATGATAACCAGACTAAAAGAAGCCCTTAATGCTCACTCTAAAATCCAAAATTCAATAAATAGAGTGGGGCTCGACACCACCTCACGATCAAACACTGTAATGAGAATATCCCTGGATGTTGAAAGTCTTACACCGAAAAGATGGCTATACTTATACATTTTGTCCATAGTTCTCTAGAGCTGACTCGCGCTCAAATACTGGTTATTGGCAAGCATCTGATTTTCTGATTCTTGGTCAGCAAATCTTAAAAGATCTAGATCATTGGGCTATAAGTCTAAGAAACATATTATTATCATTTTCAAATAGGGTGTAAACTTTACTGTGGGATTTTTTTGTATATGCTTGCTCAAACCTAAGCCTCGTTAATTTTAAGCAGAAGAATCATAGAGGCAACGGTGCATGAAACTGTAAGCCCACAGGCTCAAGCCTAAGCAGAATATGTTTTGGTAAGTCGGGTAATTAAGGTAAAAATAAGAAAACTATGGCTAATATTAATAACATTGAGGAACAAATTGAAAAAGAGCGTGAGCTAGCTCGTAACACTTGTGATGTTTCTGGTGCTAATTCAAAAGAATGTGCAGCAGCTTGGGATGCTGTTGAAGAACTCCAGGCTGAGGCTGCTCACCAAAAGCAAAGTAAACCTCAAAGTTCCTTTGAAAATTATTGTGATGATAATCCTGATGCTGCTGAGTGCAGGGTATATGATAACTAGAGTCTGTATGTAAGGTCAATCATTAGGTTTGCAAGTCAGGCGGTCGCAGTTTTAATCAACGCGATCGCTCAAGAGTTTATTAATTTAAAATCTTTATAAAAAAAGTAGTCAAATTAATTTTTGTCTATACTCTTAAGACTTTAGGCTCAAAGTAAAAATCAAGAATAAAGATTTGACTCTACTGGGTAAACTAAAAAATATTTAAAGTTATAGACAAGAATCTATAATATTTCTGTATCTAAATAATTAAACTTTTATAAATTACTCAATTATGCTGCATTTTTTACCCTTAGCTATCACATCTGGATTAGAAACTTGGGTCTGGATGGACTATAGGTTAGCAGTATTATTTACTGTAGCAATTCCCTTAATACTTTTAATTTGGGCTTTTGTCAAGAAATCTGAAGTTATTCAACGTTTGCTAATTATCTATTGGCGAGTTTCGAGTTTGCTGGCAGTTACAGTTTACCTGATGATTGCAGCAGTACCTATTAGTTTTTTGACATCATTCATGGCTCGATTGTTGATTCCTTTATCTTTATGGTTTTGGGTAGATCTAAATGAGGAAATCCGAGAGCTACAAAATTCTCCTCTCAAAGCCAGTTTTACTTCTTGGCGCTGGGCTGCTACTTTCTATAATTTACTGGGAACAATATTTCAAATTCCTGTTTTACTCTGTGCTTTTAAGTCCCGGAATGAATTACTAAACGATCCATTTTGTAATGTTTGGCTAGATCCACCATGGTTATTTAAACAAATTTTTCATCCAGATTGGCCTCAAGAATTTATGGGATTTTTAGGATTTTCTGGATTAGTAATTTACACTATTTTCTTGAGCTATTTTGTTTTGGTTAGACTGCAAAAACAAGGCCGCTCCGCTACAGGAAATTAAAATTAGTTTGCAGCACTAATCATGTAATTTTCTTGAGCTATTAGCTCAAGTTTGTTTCATTAATTACAACAAATTTTATTCTGATTCGGAGATATTTCTTGAATAGTACAGCCGAGCGTTTAGAAAAGTACACGATTAAACGACCCAGTCAAGTACTAATAGTTAGAATAGAAGTTGATCAAGAACTAGATGAAATAGCAATTTTTAAAGGTTTTTCTAGTTCTCTGATGCAACCTACAGCTTTTGATCCAGATGTACCTGTATTCCCAGAAACAGCTAGAATTATCAGCATTGATCTAGTTGCTAGTCCCTACAACCAGGAAAACCCTAATTATATTAGGCAGGGACTTACCAGGGAAGAAATGCAGTCCCTGCTTACAGAAGCAGGAGTCTAGCTGCCTCCAAAAATCAGAAGCCTATAATACTGAAAGTAAATGTGGAGCTTGCAGGAGCAAGCATCACTAAACCAATCCACCTGTAGCTTGTAGACGAGCCCTAGCACGCTTTAGGGCTTGTTTAGCCTTAATTTGTTCTTGTAGATTCCCATTCTCAGATTTTTGTAGAAGTGATTCAGCCTCATCATAAGCTTTACGAGCTGCTTCCTTGTCAATATCATCTGCTTTTTCCGCACCATTAACAAGAATCGTCACCTCATTTTCTTCTACTTCAGCAAAACCCCCCATGAGGGCGATCGCTACCCAATCTTTCTGAGGACGAACTCTCATCACACCTGTATCAAGAGCAGTCAATAGGGGAGCGTGGCCAGTCAAAATACCTAATTGACCTGTTGTACTTGGCAGGATGACTTCCTCAGCCTCTGAATCCCAAACTGTTTTGTCGGGAGCTATTACACGCACAGTTAATGTCATTTGTCTAAATCATTAGATAACGTTTAATTAGTCGAATTTCACGGAAATTGCATCAAAGCAATTTCCGTTATAGATGCAAAGTAGGTTCTACTAAACATCTTTAATTAATTTTTTTCGGCCACCAAAACCCATCGATTGGCTCATTAAGTGGCCAAACACGACTATGCTTCAGCTTTTAATTTTTCAGCTTTAGCGATAACTTGGTCAATACTGCCCACCATGTAGAAAGCTTGCTCTGGTAATTCATCAAGTTCACCAGATAAAATCATTTGGAAGCCTTTGATAGTTTCTTCCAGCTTTACATATTGACCAGGAGAACCAGTAAATACTTCAGCTACAAAGAAAGGTTGTGATAAGAAGCGTTCAATCTTACGAGCCCGATCTACTGTTAAGCGGTCATCTTCAGATAATTCATCCAAACCTAGGATGGCAATAATATCTTGCAGTTCTTTGTACCTTTGTAGAGTAGATTGTACTGCACGAGCAATATTATAGTGTTCATCACCCACTACACTAGGCTGCAACATAGTAGATGTAGAACCTAATGGATCAACTGCTGGATAAATACCTTTGGAAGCTAGTCCCCTAGATAATACTGTAGTTGCGTCTAGGTGAGCAAAAGTAGTCGCAGGTGCAGGATCTGTCAAGTCATCTGCTGGCACGTATACTGCTTGAATAGAAGTAATAGAACCTTCTTTAGTCGAAGTAATCCGCTCTTGTAACTCTCCCATTTCTGTACCTAGAGTAGGTTGATATCCCACAGCAGATGGCATTCTTCCCAAGAGTGCGGATACTTCTGAACCTGCTTGTACAAATCGGAAAATATTGTCGATAAAAAGTAGTACGTCTTGCTTACTAACATCCCGGAAATATTCGGCCATTGTCAGAGCTGATAAACCTACACGCATCCTTGCTCCTGGTGGTTCGTTCATCTGACCGTAAACCAAAGCCACTTTAGATTCACTTAAGTTATCTGGGTTAATCACTCTGGATTCAATCATCTCATTATAAAGGTCATTACCTTCACGAGTTCTTTCTCCAACGCCACCAAACACGGATACTCCGCCGTGAGCTTTAGCAATGTTGTTGATTAATTCCATAATGATTACGGTTTTACCTACACCCGCACCACCAAATAAACCAATTTTTCCACCACGACGATAGGGGGCTAATAAGTCTACAACTTTAATCCCTGTTTCAAAAACTGAAGGTTTTGTTTCTAGGTCCACAAGTTTAGGAGAGGAACGGTGAATAGGTGATGTTTCCTCAGTTCCCACTGGGCCTAGTTCGTCTACAGGTTCACCGATAACATTAAATATTCTACCTAGAGTTGCGGTTCCTACAGGTACACTAATTGCAGCACCAGTGTCTATTACGTCCATGCCACGCACTAGGCCATCTGTACCACTCATGGCTACAGCTCTGACTTGATTGTCCCCTAGAAGTTGTTGTACTTCACAAGTGACAGAAACATCTTGCCCTGCTTCATTTTTGCCTTCAATTTTCAAGGCGTTGTAGATTTCTGGTAGATTTCCACTAGGGAATTTAGCATCTACAACTGGACCAATGATTTGAGTAATGTATCCTACGTTTGTTTTTTCTACGGTGCTTACCATTCTATCTAATCTATTCTATTTATTGATCTATGGTGTTTAATCCTTGAATCTAGGAGGTGAGAATTTAACCCACAGAGATTCTTGACATACTCTCGACGGTATGTTTAAGCGAAACCGTGGGATTCTTCTTTCATGTCGGCGACTGCCGAAACTGACAATAAACCTCGCTCTTAAGGGCGGGGTTTTGATTGCAGTTTTTACAGAAGTGATATTTAAACCCTGTGTGGATAGCAGTCCTATTTTCTGAATTAGGACTGCACAGTTATAATCACGGTCAAAAGTTAGACCGCATTTTTCACGCATAATGCCAGCGTTGAGCCTGTCGCCGACAGCCGAAAACAGATCAGCCCTGAGAAACTCTGTTGAGGCATTCCCAACAATGTTGAGATGTCCCGTTTGGCTCTACTTTTATGAGGTGCTTACCTAGGGGGATGTGCCCTGTCCACTCAACCAGGTTTGATCATGAGTTGCACCTCTTGCGGCATTGATAAGAACCCTGCCCTTAAGGACGAGGTTTGATCTACCATCTGCTTCATAAAACTGATACAAAGCGTCATATAAAGTGACAATTTGATGTTTACTTCCTGCTAAACCGGAACTGTCGGCAGCACAAGTCCCCAGGCACTCACGGTAAAGCCTACCGCATTTTTCAAATTTATTGAGGCATGTAAATTTCGGTCTATGGAAATACCACACTCTGGGCCATCAGAAGTCCTTAGTTGTCAAGGCATATCTTTCACATGACCGCAGTTTGAGCAAGTTTTTGATGATGGATAAAATCTATCCACTACTATTACTTCACTACCATACCATTGACTTTTCTACTCCAGTTGTCGCCTGAATTCATAAAAACCTTGGAGGGAAGCTCAAAACCTAGTTTGAGCTTCATTTTTTAGACAATAATATCAAATCCTGTCAATTGCACACACTCTGAACTCTCAGGCCACCAGTGGAAATAGGTTAACCCACTTGGAAGCTCACAGTGATTCAGCCAGGCGCCACAGCCCTGAAATAGAACCG
>JAJEAQ010000654.1 GCA_022822685.1 Trichodesmium sp. jk18x7bins.61 | reverse complement strand
TGAAATTAGAGAACAAATAATCAAGTATAGGAGCGATAGAAACCTACTTGGTAACTCTAATATCCACATAGATCATATTGTTCCTTTTCATCTATTAGTTGCTGATTTTCTTAGAGATCACAATTTAGATTGGATAACTATTAAATCACAAATAATTGAGACAGAAAAAGTACAAGCTTTTAAACTTCATCGCTACAAATTAGCAGCTCAAAAACTAGCTAATAAGTGGCGACAATATCACCATAAACACGCAAAAATTACTCCTATTTCAGTTAAAGATAATCTGAGGAAAGCAGTTAAGTCTGATCTCCCACTTTGGAGATATAAAAATGCTAGAGGAGAAGCTTTTTAAATATATTAAAAAGCAACTTGCCACTTCCCAACAATTTTGACAATTTCATCGGTAAGCTTTTTAATTTTTTCTCCCAAACTATCACTTAACTTGGCTGCTGCTTTGATAATATTCCAGCTAAAGTCCTTCAACTGATAGCTAAAGTTTTGGCGTTGCTGAATCAAGAGATGAAATTTGATCAGGCTATCCCACTGTGATATAGCAGTATGTTCTTTGGTTAGGACAATCAATCTAGGTTGAAAGGTAAGAGGCAAGAGGCAACACAGGGATTTCCTAACCTTAATTTTTAGCGCTATAGCTCCAAATACTTAAACATATTGGGTAAGGGGTGTCACCCTCATAAGACAATCATCTTTCAAATGACCAACGCCCAAACTTCAGCTTTTTCTACTAATTACCATAATAGTCACTGGATTGAGAGGAGTAAATCGAGTTAAATTAGCTATAGGCATGGAGCGAGATAAATGTACCTGCAAAAGACGATAATTCCAACTGTGATCGCTCTTTTTTCTGTCCTCTACCCAACTCAAGGCATTATGTAAATTTTCCACAGTAGTAAACCCTAAGACTATTACTCCACCAGGAAGCATTCTCATTCCACAAGCTCCCAGAATTTTTCTGAGTTGACCACTACTACCTCCAATAAAAATTCTATGAGGAGGGCGCAGATGATACAAAATTTCTGGTGCATGACCATGAATAGAAACTACATTATTCACCTGAAAGCGACGGCAATTTTCTTCAATTAAACTTGTTCCCGCAGCAGTTTTTTCAACTGCATAAACTATAGAATTACTAAAAAGGCGAGCAATTTCAACAGAAACAGATCCTGTACCAGCACCAATATCCCAAATTACTTGCTCTGGTTGTAAACTCAATTCTGTTAAAATTAACACCCGTACTTCCCTTTTAGTCATTAAACCAGGGTGGTCATCATAACTTAAAAAATAATTATCTGGTATCCCTAAAAAAGGCAAATTAGTTAAATCTACAGGTTGATTAGCTATTCTGGATTGACGCAATAGTACCACCAAATTCAAAGGTGCAAATATTTCTTGCTGTAATTTATCAATAGACCATTGTTGGACTCTTTCATCCTGACTGCCAACATTTTCACAAACCCAAAATTGATATTTAGTTGGTAAATCTAAAGCTAATAACAAACTAGCGATCGCCCTAGGCGTATGATTGTGATCTGTCAGAACTGCAATTTTCTCAACTCCCTCCTGTAGCGCTTGAACCAAATTATCCATAGAGCGGCCATGAACACTAATTATTTTGGCATCTTGCCAAGGAATCTTGATCCGACTAAAAGCTAATTGCACGCAACTCAGATGAGGATAAAACCTTAAATTTTCTGCCGGAAAATGGGCTACTAATAACCTCCCCAAACCAAAAAACAAAGGATCTCCCGAAGCTAAAACAACTATACAACTATTAGGAATATCTAAATGCTGCCGTATTTCTGCAATTATCTCAATGACATCTCCCAGTACAATAGTTTCCGCAGAATGATTGGGAAAATAACGGAGATGGCGATCGCTTCCTACCAATAAAGTCGCCCTTTCTACAATTTTTCGTACTGACTCATTTAGCCCACTAATTCCATCTAAACCTATTCCAATAATGTTTATAGTCACTGTAATTTACCTAAAAACCTTTGGGAGTATATTCGCTTCCGTGCAAGATTCGGAGGGTGAAAAACGACCAGGAGACCTTAGTCCCATTCCCCTTTTTATGGCTGGGGGTATGCTACTCTCACTCAAAATCGATTTCTGGGGTAATCTTTGTAACTTCCCTGGCAGGCAATGTTTACGAAGGGTAATCCTCTTAAAGCCTAGTGGCGTATGCTTCCACCCTGCGTACTGGAGTAGGCTTTTTTGCTATTGGAGTAGGCTTTCAGATTCCTGCATCGGAGATGTTTATGGACTCCCCTATTCCTCGCATATTAAGGGCGGGCAGAATGCCCACCCCACAAGATTAGATAATTTATTTCTAGGAAATCCCTAATGGGAAATTTCTCAAAAATCTACAACAGGCCAATTAGGTTGTCGATCATACCGCATCATATCATCAAACTTTCGGAGTTCGCCTCGATGTACCCAAATTTCTTGAGTATTTTCCAACCACTGATCATTTAATTCTGAAATCCTATCCCCCAAACTAACAATATCTAAATCTGAGGGAATTTCTCCAAAGTATCCTAAGGTAATATGAGCAGTAAAGTGATATTGCTGTTCAATTCCTAGACCAATTAAATTAGAGTTTTGATAAATTAACCGACGTAATTCTATAACTTGGTCATAAGAATTCTCATCTTTTGGGACGAGACAAACCGCGACTGCTCTAGTCATTACTATAATCCCTAAAACTTGCCACTGAATTTTATGGCCATTAGAATCAATAGATAACTGATTAAAACTATCAGAAATGAAGGAGCGTAAATTTTCTTCAAATTTTGGATCGCGACTAGCATCTAGAAAAGCATTTTCCCAAATTAAATCAGCTAAGGTTAAATGAAAACTATTACTAGGCACAGGAATCATTAAATTAGTGCCAAATAGTTGGCTCAATTGTTTTTGACATTGTTGCAAATTATGATAAAAATCCTTGTTTTTTGAGTCCTCTTTCCAAGGTGGAGTAATTACTGAATAGCCAGGAAAATCTTTAGCCATAGGTTTGCCATCCGTTCCTATGATAAATTTGGGAGACTGTTGGATAGATTCCAACTGAGATTTGTAACTTGGTAGCAGTGTCATCTGAGCTACCCGGTTGATATAGTTCTGATATGTATCGTCCAATCTTATTTGCCCCTTGTCAAACAATAGCTTCTTATGCCAATTTACCTTTACTTTGGTGAGGATGATTTTTCCATTACCCAAGCTGTTAATGATTTATGTGAATCTATCCTCGATCCTATTTGGGCTAGTTTTAATTATGACAAAATTTTGCCATCTCAAGGAGATGCAGTTCAAACTGGATTGAATCAGGCCATGACTCCTCCTTTTGGTTCTGGTAGTCGTTTTGTCTGGCTAGTCGATACTAATATAACTCAACATTGTTCACAAAATTTGTTGGAGGATTTGGAACGTACTTTACCTCAAGTTTTGGAAACGACTGTCTTGGTATTTACTACACGTAATAAACCGGATCAGAGACTTAAGTCCACAAAATTGCTGCAAAAATGGGCTGAAGTTCGAGATTTTTCTCCTATTCCTCCCTGGAAAACAGAATTACTGGAGCAGCAAGTTCAGGAAATGGCTCAAGAAGTAGGAGTGAAACTTACTCCTCGTTGGGTGACTTTTTTGGCAGAAGCGTTAGGAAATGATCGCCGACAACTCCATACCGAGTTGACTAAATTGCAGCTCTATAGTTATCAAGATGCAGTTGTGGACTTAGAAGTAATTACTTCTTTGGTGAATTCTCAAACTCAAAGCAGTCTGAAGTTGGCCACAGCAATTCATTCCGGAGATAGGGTGAAAGCTTTAAACTTAGTTGCAGATTTAATTGCCCACAATGAACATCCATTAAGAATAGTAGCTACTTTAGTCGGCAAATTTAGAACCTGGTTGTGGGTAAAACTGATGATGGAAACAGGAGAAAAAGATGAAAAAGCGATCGCTCAAGCCGCAGAAATAAGTAACCCCAAACGAATCTATTTTGTACAGCAAGAGGTCAAATCTTTGTCCTTGAATCAATTACAGAAAACCTTACCCTTATTACTAGAGTTAGAAGTTAGTATTAAGCAAGGAAATGAAGAAATATCTGCCCTAAAAACCAAGGTTATAGAACTTTGTATCCTATTTTATGAGAAAGACATTTCTTATTTTTAGATATTCAACTTTCTGTTTTGCCTATAATAATTATTAACCATTCTATAGGGTTTAAAATATTTATTTACCATTGAAAAATTTACTTAAACTCTGGTTTTCAATCCTATGTATTTCTTAAATATAAACGTAAGGATTCAGGTATCTCAAACCCAGTTATAGAGAAACTTCTGAAAACTACTGACTCACCAATTTAACAGCCTTATTCTCTCAATAATGACGAAAACAAAGGCTTGTAGCAATCTATAGTTGAGAAGAGGATGGGGGGGAGACAATTGCTGGAAATGCTTATCCATCAAGATTTATAGGCTTTTCCATAGGACCTGAATCCTTATAGCAGTTCTCAGCCTTGGTGAGGTACAAAGATTTCTGATTTTGGGGAGTAGGGAATTGGGAGTTGGGAGTCGGAGTTAAATAAAAGTGTACCTCATGAGTCCGAGAAACGCTATAAATATAAACTAAAATTGCTATTAAAAAAAATATCAGCGAGTCGTCTTGAAAAAGCAAAGGAAAGTAAAAATGTATGAATAATAATATATTTATTTAAGCTCATGATTGGTCATTAGATTGACAGTAATTAAATTAAATATATATTAAAAAATTAGAAACTAAATTTACATAATTACAATCAAACTTTTTGATTCTTCTCTCTTCCTTCTTGATTCAAGCGTAGAGAGTTAAAGATTAATAACATGAATAATATTCATAATTCTATAATAAGACAGAGTCAGAAGCAATTTTTTGTTATGAGAGTTTGTGAAAAATTGATAATTCCTGCTAAGACAAAACTCAGAAGTATGTTTTTTAGATATGGTAAATCATCAGTAGTTGAACAGCCTGTAGAGGTTAATTTAACTGCTTTGAGAGGAGAATCTGGACTAGGAAAACAACTCATGGTAGTTTGTAGCTAGGCAAACTCTTGAAAACAATCATCTTCTGTTAATCTTTTCCATACACCCATTACTATTCCCTAACTAATACCAATTACTAAAAACTTTGCTATATTTGATCGCTTTATAACTAGGCAAAATCAAGGTTATAAGCGTAGCATGAATGCCTGAAAATTGGTATAACATAAACCTAGGTAAGGAAGAAAGATGGTAACCTTAATTAAAGTCAACAACCCCACACTAAATCAATGGATGAGGCTTGAAATTATATATGACATGATCGAAATGAATTGGTATAACTTCTCTAAGAAGTAACGCTCCCACAGGCTTCACTGGCGCTTGCCGACTGAGGTCGGATCTACGCTATCAGTGTAGGCTACTTTTGTCTGCTTAAGACGGTCAGAACAACATCCAGGATAATCCCCTTAACAGCATTTTATAGTGAGGTACGCGGGAAGCCCCAATGTAAGTTTTGCACGTTCTGCATTTTTGATTTTAGATTAGAGCATTTGCCTCATTCGGTCTCCGCTGCGCTTGCGGCTTCTTCTCGATTTAAACCCCGCCGGGGCGGGCGAGGTCTGATAACAAATTAAACGTCGGAATTCATTAGGGGTTGTGTGCGGAGTTGGTTCCCCAATTTGTAAATCTGGTCCCACACGCTCAATTTTCAGTGTGTTGCTCTCTCCCGGAGGATGCTAAAATTAACGGTAAGCGTTAAAATGCCTGCCTGGAAATGATCCACATCGTACCCAGGGACACTGGGGAATTGAAAATGCCTGTGTAGTCGGTCTGCTGTAGATATGATAGGTCAATCTATTATTTCTCAGCAAGAGGCGCAAAACCTGTAAGGGTAATAACCAGGAATGTCTTATCGTGAGGTAAGAATCCTCAACTATCATCATTCGGTTTAGTTGGGTATTATGTCACGTCAATTAACTATTTGCCCTCCGCCCCAAAGGAGCGCTAGCTATGGCATCAAATAATCTGCGGGAACTTGCTAAACAAGGAGATCCAAAAGTTATCTCCTCAATCATCAACCATTCACTACAAAAAAAAGGTATCAACGTCCAAGTAACTAGAGACAATGATTGTCTTGAAGTTTCACTCGAATCCAATCAAGTTTCCAACCAACAAGCCGCTCTTGTTGAGTTCATCCGGACTGGAATCGTTAAATTGGGAGTTGAATCAATTAATACCGTTAAGATATATGGTTTTCAGACGGGCGAGCCTACACCAGCCTGGGAAGATGAAATTCTGTTAGGTATGCCACCAACACCTCCTATGCCTGACTTAAAAGAAGTACCGGAAGAGGAAGATTTTCCAGAAAACATCGATGAGTTAGACGGAGAAGTTGGAGCTGACTACGAAACGGAAACGGATGAAGAATATTATGACGAGGCAGAATACGATGAAGTAGCTGAGTATGAGGAAAACGAAGAATATGAAGAGGATGAGGATGAATCACATCCTACTCAGCCTCAAAAAAAGAAAACTACTATCATTCTGGCAATATTACTATTAGTTATTTTAGTACCAGTAGCTGCCCTAGCTGCATTACACTTTAGTGGAATATACGTGCTGCCATTTCTCAGCCAGTCAAAGTCAGAAAGCACAGAAGCTAGTAATACTGGCTCATCTACGTCAGAACCTCAGACTTCAGAATCTCCAAAAACAACTGAGTCTGCAACTACTGTTCCAAACCCTTGGTATTGGGGAGTCAAGAGTGCCCAAACTGCTGCCCAAAAAGGCCAAACTGCTAAAACAAAATCTGAATGGAATGTAGTGGTTAATGAATGGCAAAAAGCTGTTGATTTTATGAAAGAAGTGCCTGAATCTAATCCAAATTATGAAAAGGCTCAAGCAAAAATAACTGAGTATCAAAAGAATCTAGATATAGTCAAACAAAGAGCTAGTCAAGCTCCTAATTAAGATAACTTACATCTACTATGAA
>JAJEAQ010000553.1 GCA_022822685.1 Trichodesmium sp. jk18x7bins.61 | reverse complement strand
AGATATTCTATGTTGCCATCCGGCAAATATCGAGCTAAATCTCCTGTTTTATATAATTTGGAGTTTTTATTGTCAAAGGGATTAGGAATGAATTTTTCTGCTGTTAATTTCGGTCGATTCAGGTATCCACGAGCTAAACCTGCTCCGCCAATGTGCAGTTCTCCTGCTACTCCAATGGGTACGGGTTGCTGATGTTGGTCTAGAATGTACAGTTGGGTATTTGCAATGGGGCGACCTATGGGAACTATTTCTTTGAAAGAGTCTTCTGGTTTCAGCTGATAGACACAACAACCAACTACTGTTTCAGTTGGCCCGTATTCATTAATTAGCTTTGTTTCTGGAGCATTGTTTGACCAAGATGACACAGTTTTAGCTGGTAAAGCTTCACCACCAGTAATGAATGCTCTAGCTTGACTGGATGCCTTTTCTGTCGGAATCAGGGTGTTGAGGATTTGTAAATGAGCTGGTGTCAGTTTCACTAAACTCAAATTACTTTGGGAACACAAAAATTGACTCAGAGCTTCTATTTCATCTGTTTCTGGTAACAAGATTACTTTTTTACCTGTCAACAAAGGCGAGAATAGAGCAGTGATAGTAGCATCAAAGCCAATAGACGAATTAACAGGAACTCCATTTCCCTCTTTTACCTGATATGCTTCCGTACACCAGCTCAGGTAATTTACTACTCCTGCGTGAATAATCATGGTGCCTTTTGGTTTACCTGTAGAACCTGAAGTATAAATTACATAAGCTAAATTCTCTGGAGTCACCCCGCTCAATGGATTTTCGGTACTTTGATTAGCAATGGCATTCCAGTTACTATCCAAACACACCACCTGTGCCGAATGTTCTGGCAAAACTGACCATACTGATTCACTGGTCAGTAAAACTGGCATCGCTGCATCTTCCAACATATAAGCCAAACGTTCTGTTGGATAACTCGGTTCAAGGGGAACATAAGCACCTCCTGCTTTTAAGATTCCTAGCAACCCTACCATCATTTCAACAGAACGGTTTATACAAATACCTACCAATGTTTCTGGTTTCACACCTAAACTTTGCAGATAATGAGCAAGTTGATTTGCTTTAGCGTTCAACTGCTGATAGGTTAACTGTTGTTGTGCAAATACTACTGCTATTGCATCAGGATTTTTCTCTACCTGTTCTTCAAATAACTGATGAATACATTTATCTTTTGGATATTCAACTACAGTATCATTCCATTCAGCAAGTATCTGATGTCGCTCTTGTTCCGTCAGTAGGGAAAATTCAGCAATACTTTGCTGAGGATTTGTGACAATTGCTCCTAATAGCTGCTGAAAATGCTCTCCCATACGCATAATTGTCGTCGCATCAAAAATATCGGTTTTATATACTAAAACTCCTTCAAGTTCAGTTTCTGTCTGTCTCACAGACAAAGTTAAATCAAACCTTGCTGCCACATCTTTTGCAGCCAAAGGAGTTAAAGTTAAACCAGGTAACTCCAGTTTGTCGATAGGTGCATTTTGAAAATCAAACAGCACCTGAAATAGAGGATTATAACTGAGAGAGCGTTCTGGTTGTAAAGCTTCTACTAACTCCTCGAAAGGCACATCTTGATGAGCATAACCATCCAGAGTTACCTGTCGCACTTGGCTCAATACATCCAAGAAACTAGGATTTCCTTGCAATTTAGTCCGCAATACTAAGTTATTCACAAAAAAGCCAATTAATGACTCAAGTTCAGGGCGATCTCGATTAGCTGTAGGAGAACCGATGACAATATCATCTTGATTACTATAGCGTGAGAGTAATATCGCAAAAGCACTCAGCAAAGTCATAAATAAAGTTGCCCCAGACTCTTGACTTAGGGTTTTCAACTTCTGAGTTATTGTAGAATTTATCTGAAATACTTCGGTACTGCCTCTGAAAGTTTGAACAGATGGACGGGGGCGATCGCTAGGCAATTCTAGTAATGGCGGTGCCCCTGCTAATTGTTGCTTCCAGTATTTGAGATGATCTTCTCGCAATTCTTGTGACAACCATTGACGCTGCCAGTAAGCAAAGTCAGCATACTGGATAGGTAACTCAGGCAAGGTGGAAGATTTTCCTTCTGAAAAAGCTTGATAAAGAGCAGATAATTCTCGGATTAATATTGTAGTTGAGCAACCGTCAGTAACGATGTGGTGCATTACCACCAAGAGAATATGAGATTCCACTTCTAACTTGAGCAGGGAAAATCGCAGTAGAGGAGCGTTAGCTAAGTCAAAAAGTTTGACTCGTTCTTCTGTTGCTATTTGTAGAGCAGCAGCAGATTTTTCTGTTGCCGGCAATGACTGTAAATCAATTATGGGCAAGCTGAAACTAGATGGAGAATTAATTACCTGTACTGGATTTCCATTTTTCATTGCCAAAGTAGTTCGCAAGATTTCGTGACGGCGAACAATTTCCGCGAACGCTGTTTCCAGAGCATAAATATTGAGTTTTCCTGTTAGTTGCAGTGCAGCATAGTTGTGGTAAGCTGTACTTTCTCCCTCCAATTGATTGAGAAACCAAAGTCGCTGTTGGGCAAAAGATAGGGGAAGATCGCCAGAGCGCGAAATCGGTTCAATGGGAGGTAGCTCTAGTTTTTCTCCCTTGAAATCATCTATGGCTTTACTAAGTTCTCCTACTGTGGGAAAGTCAAACAGATATTTTAGGGGAATTTCTGTTTTAAATGCTATTCTTAATCGAGAGATAACTTGAGTTGCTAATAAGGAATTCCCTCCCACGGAGAAAAAATTATCGTGGATGCCGATTTTTTCTACTCCCAATAGTTGAGACCAAATATTAACTAAAAGTTCTTCTGTTGGGGTACGCGGTGCAACAAAAATATTTTCTAATTCGTTCCGGATATTATTGGGGTCTGGTAAAGCTTTTAGGTCAATTTTGCCATTGGGAGTTAAAGGGAAAAAATCTAGTTTTACAAAAGCAGATGGAATAGCATAGTCAGCTAATTTTTCTTGTAAAAACTGACGTAAATTATTAGCATAAAATTGTTTTTTAATAGGAACAAAATAGGCAATTAAACGCTGATTACCAGAGTCATCTTCCTTGACAATAACTATGGCAGTTTGTACTTCTGGATGGGAAGCGATCGCTACTTCTATTTCTCCCAATTCTATACGAAAACTGCGAATTTTTACCTGATTGTCAATACGTCCTAGAAATTCTATATTCCCGTCTGGCAAATAACGTACTAAATCCCCCGTCTTATATAATCTGTTCCCTTTTTTCTCCCCTGACAAAAAGGGGGGGGTAATAAATTTTTCGGCTGTTAACTCTGGGCGGTTGAGATAACCACGGGCTAATCCTGCACCTCCAATATATAGTTCTCCGGAAACGCCTGTAGGAACAGGTTGTAATTTTTCATCTAATACATAGACTTGTGTGTTACTCAGGGGGCAACCAATAGGAATGGTTTGAGCATTGTAGTTATTGCAGTTATTAACCTCATAAGTGAGAACGCCGACGGTGGTTTCTGTTGGCCCGTAATGATTGATAATATTACATTGGGGCGAGTGTTGTTGAATTTTGGCAATTAAATCCCAAGTTGTAGCTTCGCCTCCCAGAATTAAACATTGACGAGGCAACAAAAAGGGAGATGGGTTTGATGTTAAAAGAGCACAGAGCTGAGAAGGAACGATTTTCAGGTAGTCGATGGGATGGCGCTGAAAATAATCGGCTAATGCTGTTGCATCAGAGGCGCATTCTTGGGAAATAATGTGTAGACATCCCCCACTGCATAAAGCAGGAAATATAACTGTGTTACCTAAGTCGGCAACAAAAGTAGAGACTATTGCGTATGTCGCCATCGAATAAAATTGCAGTCTTTCTTGGATAGCGCACAGGTAATTTAAAATTTGTCGATGTTCGATCGCGACACCCTTGGGTTTACCTGTGGAGCCGGATGTGTAGAGAATGTATGCTAGGTTTTCTGTGGTGACTAGGCTAGTGGGATTTGTTTGTGGTTGTTGGGCGATATTTTCATCACTACCAATGATGATTTTGATGCTTTGATTGAGGTTCTTTGGCGATATTTGTGGCTGAGATAATAGAATATTCACCCCGGCATCTTCTAAGGGGAAAGCTAAACTTTTTTCTGGTAATTTTGTGTCTATTGGGAGGTAGGCGGCTCCAGCTTTGAGGATGGCTAATAAAACTACGATTAATTCTAGCGATCGCTCCATATAAATGCCTACTATTGTTTCTGGAGCAACTCCTTTTTTTTGCAGATAATGAGCTAGTTGATTTGCTTGGGAATTAAGTTCTGAATATGTCAGTTTTTGGTCTTCAAATACTACTGCTATACGTTCTGGTGTTTGTTCTGCTTGTGACTCAAATATCTGATGAATTAACCGATTTTGTGGATAACTTTTTTCGGTTTGGTTTAACTCTTTTAAAAGACGTTGACTTTCAGATTCGCTGAATATATTTAACTGGCTGACTGTAGCGTCTATATTTTCAACGGTACTGGTAACTAAAGCCTCAAATTGTTGGGCAAAATATTTAATTACATCAAGATTTATAAGTTGCGAGTTATATTGAAATTCTGCTATCAGAGATGACTGAGTTTTGATACAATTGAGCTTAATTTTAAAATTTTCAAAAATGACAGACTGGCTTTCTAAAGTCAAGGATAAATCTCTTCCATGATAGGTTGTTGAGATATCAATAAACTCAAAACCAATAGCAGGAATTCCTGTTTCTGAATTAATAAAATATTCTTGTATTTCTGAAGCTTCGGTGAGGCGATCGCCAATTTCCTGCAATAGTTGACTAAATTTTAAGTTCTCTTGAAACTGACAAGAAATAGGCAAAGATTTCGCCAGCAAACCCATTACTTCTTCGAGAGCTTCATACTGCCTCCCAGAAAAGACTGTCTTCACAGCAATATCAGATTGTTTTGTAAGTCGCCAAAGTAAGGCTTGCCAACAACCAAGTAAAAAATTATCGATAGTAATATTAGGGGGAAGATTTGTTTCTAATTTAGCAATAGCATTAGGATCTAAATTTAAACTATATCTCTCTGGGACAAATTCTATTTCCCCTAGCATGGACTTTTCAAAGGGTAAATTTACCCAATTAAATTGTTGTTTTCGCCAATCAGCTATTTCTGCTTCTGCCGAGTCTTCTTCTAATAATTCATTTTGCCATTCTGAGAATTGTAGATATTGTACTACTTCCTCATCAAAGTCTATTCCTTGCCTGCACAAATCATAGCTTTTGCTGATTTCTTGAACCAGATTTTTAATAGTCCAACTATCTGCAATGAGGGCTGGCAAGCTAATTAATAAAAGATGTTGTTCTGGGGAGAGAGTTAGTAGAGCAGTAGGAAATATTGGTTGTTCCTCTAGTCTGGCAATTAAGGAATTTTGATTTTCTAAGATTTCCTCTATTTGCTCTGTTTGTTTTTCCGATTTTAAGTGGCTTAAATTTATGTGATTCCATAAAATTTTAGCTCGTTCCAAAATTACTTGAATTGGCACTTTAATTCCAGGACGACGCTGGAATATTGTCCGGAAACTTTCATGGCGGTCTATAATTTTTTCTAAGACTGATTTGAGAATATTCGGCTTGACATTACCTTTAATTTTTATCGTACATTTAGCTATGTAATTGAAATTATTTTCTTGTAATTTCCATAGATATCTTTGTTGAGGAGATAGTTTAAATCCGGCGGTAGTTAAAGTAGTCATGGTTTTAGTAGTTAGTAGTCAATAGTCAATAGTCAGTAGTAGACTTCTCCAGGAATTAAAATTTTGCCCTTTTTTTACGAAGGTTCCAACCTCATTTTTGGAGATGTCTAGTCAATAGTTGGTAGTTGGTAGTTTTGTTGAGTTGTCAATAGTTAGGAGTATAGATTCATGTCAAGTCAACCTGCTAGAAGATTTCAAGACTTAATTGCGTGGCAAAAAGCTCATCGTTCTACTGACTATTGACTACTTCCTCCATCAATTCTCCCATTGCGACAACGATTTTTCTCTCTCCAATATAAGGATTACGACTGTGAGCAATTAACATATTATCCAGCATAATCATATTTCCTGGTTGCCAAGGAAAACTAATTGCAGCTTCTTGATAAATCGCTCCAATTTCCTCAATGACTGAGTCTTCAATTGGCGAACCATCACCATAATAAACATTCCGAGGTAGTCTTTCTTCTCCAAATGCAGATAACAAAGATTGACGCACAGAAGCATCTAAATAAGAAATATGATGTAACTGAATTTGATTAAAAAATATTTTTTCCTCAGTTTGCGGATGAGTAGCGATCGCTGGTCTTACCTTGGAAGTTTTTAATCTATTATTTTCTAACCACTCAAATTCTATTCTAGCATTTTTACAATAACTTTCAACTTCGGATTTATTGTTAGTGTGGAAAAAATCATGCCAACTAACATCTAAATTTTCAATGTAATTTCTGACATACATCAATTGTTTCTCTTCCAATTTTTCTCGGAACTGAGGATTGAGCATTTGATAAATTTTTCGACAGTCAACAACCGGAGTTTCCCCGCCTGATTTTGCTGCCTTTAAACATAAGAAAAATATTTTCTGAGGCCAACGATGCAAATGAGAGCTTTCATTATGAAATAGGATTGCTTTATCTGCTGGATAAGGTGTCGAACCATAAACTTTTTTACTCACACATTCCCTGGGTAAATCTCCATATTCTCCAAATAAACTCGGAGCAATAGCACCAGCAACTTGCTCAAATTCTGAGACAGAATTAATATTAAAATCTTTAAACAAAATCGCACCATGTTGGCGTAAATTCGTCTCAAAAAATTCTCTGTTATTCATTGCCCAGTCGGCTATATCAACTTCTTCGCTGTTAGGCTCGATTACCAAAGGCAGCAATTGCTCTCGTTGTAAATAACTGGTTTTAATCAAATCTTGTTGTGGTAGACTAACTGCTTTCGGCTTGATAGATTTAAACTTTTTAAAATTAGCTTGAGTGCGTTTAGCTTGGGCAGCTATTTGAGCTTGTTTTTCAGATTCGGTTAGCATTTCTAAATCCTTAATTTGAGTATCTGGGTTATTGGCAATATTGGTTAATAATGTTTGTAAATGGGCGGACATTTGAGCGATCGCCTGTAGGTCAAAAAGGTCTGTACTATACCTTAAATTCCAAGCAATTCCAGTTTCAGTTTCTTCAACAAATATAGCTAGGTCAAATCTAGTTGCCCCAGTATCTATAATAAAAGGTGCAATAGTTAAATTAGGAAGTTTAAACTCAGGCATGGGAGCGTTTTGCAAAACAAACAATACCTGAAACAGTGGAGTCGTATTCGCCTTTCTTTCGGGACGCAAAACATCCACCAACTTAGCAAACGATAGATCTTGATGAGCATAAGCTCCCAAAGTTACTTCCCTAACTCGCTTCAGCAACTCCTTAAAAGTTGGATTGCCAGATAAATTAGTTCGCAACACTAGCAAATTTACAAAAAACCCGATTAAAGATTCTGTTTCTGCTCGGTTACGGTTAGCAATATCAGTGCCAACCACAATATCTTCAGAATTAGTATAACGATACAGAAGAGTTTGCAAAGCAGCCAGCAAAGTCATAAATAGGGTGACTCCTGCTTGACGACTCAATGCTTGGAGTTTTTCTGCAACTGTGGGAGAAACGGTAAAAGATTCAGTTTTACTTTGCCCGCTCCTGATTTCTCCTTCTTCCTTCTTGAATGGTAATTCCAAACTAGGAGGTGCTCCTGCAAGTTGTTGTTTCCAGTAAAAAAGCAAATTTTCTAGAGTTTCCCCACTTAACCACTGCCGTTGCCAAATACTATAGTCAGCGTACTGAATAGGTAATTCTGTTAACGGGGATGCCTCATTCTGACTATAGGCAGTGTATAGAGTAGAAAGCTCTCTGATGAATACTCCTATCGACCAACCGTCAGAGATGATATGGTGCATTGTCACCAGTAGTATTGATTCTGCGGGTGAAAATTTCAGTAGACTAACTCGTAACAGATGACCTGTGGTGAGATTAAAAGGTTTTGCCACTTCTTGTTGGGCATATTTTTGCAGTTCTGTTTCCTGTTGAGTAGGAGATAGATGTTGCCAATCAGTAATTTCTAGTTGGAAGTTAATGTCTGGTTCAACTATCTGTACGGGGGTATCGTCGATCGCTTGAAACCGGGTGCGTAACACTTCATGGCGACGGACAATTTCTATTATAGCTGACTTGAGAGCGTCATGGTTGAGATTGCCTGTAATGCGTAACACTCCTGAATCATTGTAGGTGGCATTTGCTCCCTCTAACTGGTCGAGAAACCACAGTCTTTCCTGTGCCCAAGATAGGGGAAATCTATTTGATTCTCTAATTGCAGGAGCGATCGGTAACTTTAGTGGATCTATTCCTGACTGACTCAGTAATTTTATTAGGGCTATCCGTTTTTTAGCAGAAAGATTTGTCAGTTTTTTAGCTATTTCTTGCTGTTCAATTTGAGTTGAATTCACCAGATTACCTGCTTATTTTTACATAGATATTTTTTGTCATATTTAATCATCTGTCGTACTTGCTACTATTTCTAACATTTGATTAATCTTTTTCAAATCGCTCTCTATTGATTTTTTTTGATTATTGATATATTCCGAAAGTTGAGCAACAGTTGTTAAATCAAATATATCACTTATGTTAACATCCACTGTAAAATTTAGCTTGACTTTTGCTATGAGCATAGTTGCTATTAATGAATCTCCTCCTAATTCAAAAAAGTCGTCATTTACCCCCACTGTAGTACCACCAAGAACAGATTGAAAAATATCAACTAAAATTTCTTCTTGTTGATTTATTGGGGCTACGTAAACAGTTCCTAAATTTCTATGATTATCCTGTTGAGAATCTACTAATGGCTGTAAATTACTTTCTTTTTTTAAGCGATCGCGGTTAACCCATTGGTCTATTCTTGCTCCTAAATCTCCAGTAGAAATAATTAACTGATTGGCATTACTTCCAGATAGTATCAACTCAAAAGCTTTTGCTCCTTCTTCGGGCGTAATTGATAGTTCTACTAAGCTATTGCCAAAACTTAAATTTTGTTTTGATTCTGGAGCGACTTTCCACCCATCCCAATTAACAGTTATCCAGGGAGAATTATTTTCTAGATGATTATCTGCCCGAACAAAATAATCCATAAAACTATTACTAGCTGCATAAGCAACAAATCCTAATCCTCCTAAAATTGATGAGAGACTAGACATCAATAAACAGAAGTCAACCTTTCTGTATTTGAGCAATTTTCTTAATACTAATGTGCCGTAAATCTTAGATATAAATTGCTGCTGGCATTCGCATTTTCCTATTTTTTGAATAGCATTAATCGAGTTTCCTTTGACCACACCAGCAGCATGAATAACTCCATTAATTTTACCAAATTTATTCTCTGCTTTTTCAATGACTAATTCCATTTGTTGGGAATCAGAAACATCAGCACTCAAAACTAAAACCTCAGCTCCCCATGCTTCAAATTCAAAGAATTTTTGCATCTTCTGACTAATACTATCTTGTTCGTTATGACTAGAAACCCACTCTGACCAACTATCCCGCTCTGGAAAAACAGAACGTCCGATTAAAATCAATTTAGCTTGTACTGTCTTTGCCAGAAATTCTGCTAATACAATTCCAATACCACCGAGTCCACCTGTAATCAGATAAACTCCTTGTTGCTTTAGCCTTTGTTGGCGATATTCGGTTTTAGGTTTTAATGGGAATAATTCAAAGCTTTCTACCCAGCGAGACTTTCCACGATAGGCAATGATTTGTGCCCCAGATTTTGTGATTAATTCTGCAATTAGATGCTCTATGAGTATCTTTTCTTGGTTACTTCCACCATGGGGGAGCGTCACATCAATACAACGACTGGTAAAGTTGAAGTATTCTTGAGAGATTGTTTTCACTAGCCCTAATATGGTGGCTTTTTCAGGAGACAAAATCTCGTCTCCTGTTACATCCTGCATATGATTGGAGATGACAATAATTTCACATTTATCTGCTAAGACTTGTTTTCCACAAGCTTGAGCAAAAAATAGCAAACTATAGAATCCTAAATCCTGAGCTTTGTCAAATAAATCGGAATCTAACTCTGTTGTTAATTTCTCTGTTGTCAAACTCCACAAATGAATCACTTTTTCAGGAATCAAGTTTAAGCTGACAAGTTCATCTAGCAGGGTATTGTACTCATTAGGTTGTTGAGGATTCAAACTATACACTCCCTCACTCTGCTTCGTAAACGAGTCTCCCACTTTGACACAAATTACTTTTTCACCAAGTTGTGTCAGTCGTGTGGCTAACTTTTCTCCCAAACCAGACTCTTCTATAAACAACAAAATATTACCTAATGATTTTTCTGGTTGAGTTGCTGGTAGGGGAAGACGCTTCCAGGAAGGAATATAAAACCATTGAGAAATATCTGACTGTTTACCTGCTGCTTCCTGCTTCGGTCTTGTTTTTTCTCCTGGTTTCGGTGGGGAAATCCAGTAACGCTGACGTTCAAAGGGATAAGTGGGTAGAGGCACTCGATAACGATGCTCTTGACTATAAAATGCAGACCAATTTACCCTAACCCCAGCTAACCAGAGATAACCAAGAGAGGTAAGTAAAAAAGCTACATCTGATTTATCCTCTTGAGGATGACGTACGGATGTTAATACTAATTGTTGTTCATGAACAGCCGGATGTAGTTTAGCCAAGGAAGTCAATGTTCGACCAGGCCCTACTTCTAACAAAATTTGCTCTGGGTTTGGCAGCAGATTTTCTATCCCTCTGGCAAATAGAACAGTTTGACGCAAATGCTGAACCCAATAGTTGGGGTCTGTTGCCTGAGATTCTGTAATCCAATCTCCTGTCAGGTTGGAGATATAGGGGATTTGAGGAGGCTTTAATGATTCCTGTTTAACTTTTTCTCTAAATTCATTTAGGATCGGTTCCATCATCTGGGAATGGAAGGCGTGAGAAGTATGGAGACGACGACATTCTATCTTTTGGAAAGCTAATTTATTTTCGAGAATGTCTATTGCCTCTAGATCGCCAGAAACTACACATCGGGATGGTTCGTTTATTGCTGCGATCGCCAGTTTTTTTGTTAACAGAGGTTGGATTTGCTCTGGCGAAAGTGGAATAGAAAGCATCCCACCAGCAGGAAGTTGCTGCATCATTTGACCTCTGGCTGCAACTAACGATAAAGCTGTTTCTAAAGAAAATACTTCTGCTAAAGTTGCAGCTACATATTCGCCAATACTATGACCGATCGCTGCAGTAGGAGAAATACCCCAGGATTGCCATAACTTGGCTAGGGCATACTCTACTACAAAAAGAGCAACCTGAGCGCTCGCTGTTTGTTGCAACTGTTGCTGTGCTGTCTGAGTTGCTTCTGGTTGAGGATAGAGTATCTGACGTAGGTCTAACTCTAACTCTGGCTTCAGTATTTCCGAGCATAAATCTACCTGTTGGCGAAATACTGGTTCAGTTTCGTAGACTTCCAATGCCATGTTGACATACTGAGAACCTTGGCCGGGAAACATAAATACAACAGGTCTATCTGTTGATTCTAGACCGTTATTGGTAAAAATATTTTGGGAATCTAAGTTTGTGAGGGCTCGCGCTGCCTCTGGGGCTGACTGACAAACTAACATCCGTCGATAATTGAAGGCTCGGCGACCACAACTCAAGGTATAAGCTACATCAGCTAAATTTAAGTCGGAATTTTCTTTGAGGTGTGTAGCCAAGTTAGTTGTTGCTTGGTCTAGTGCGGAAGTGGTCTTAGCAGAGATGAGCAGCAAATGCCTCCCTCGAGACTCTCCTGAAGGCGGGAGTAGGGGATCTTCTTCTAAAATGACATGAGCATTGGTGCCACCGATACCAAAAGAACTAACTCCAGCTCGTCGAGGGGTACCATTGCTGTTCCATTCAGATAGGGTGGTATTAACGTAAAATGGGCTGTTAGCAAAATCAATCTGGGGCGATGGTTGTTCAAAGTGCAAACTAGGGGGAATTAACTTGTGTTTTAGAGCTAATACTGTTTTGATTAGTCCTCCCACACCTGCTGCTGCATCCAGATGTCCCATATTAGTTTTGAGGGAACCAATAGCACAAAAATTTTGTTTCTGGGTACTTCTTCTAAATGCTTTGGTCAAAGCAGTAATTTCAATGGGGTCTCCCAATGTTGTACCAGTACCGTGAGCTTCTATGTAAGTGATACTCTCAGCATCTACTTCAGCTACAGCTTGAGCTTGAGCAATGACCGTTGCTTGACCTTCTGTACTGGGTGCTGTGTAACCCACTTTTAAGGAGCCATCATTGTTAATAGCCGAGCCTTTAATAATAGCATGAATGCAATCTCGATCTGCGATCGCATCTTCTAGTCTCTTGAGCAGCACAATACCTAAACCACTACCTGATACAGTACCCTGAGCTTGGGCATCAAAAGCTCGACAATGACCATCTGGAGAAACAATCATGCCTTCAGTATACAGATAACCTATATTCTGGGGGAAAACAATTGAGACTCCACCAGCCAAAGCCATATTACATTCTCCATTGAGTAAACTCTGACAGGCTAAGTGAACTGCTACCAATGAAGTTGAACAGGCTGTCTGAACGTTAACGGCAGGCCCCCGGAGGTTCAATTTATAACTGACGCGGGTAGGCAGAAAATCTTTATCACTGTTTAACATTAATTGATACCCATCTACAAAATCTTGGGAGTCAAAGGTAGGATAGATATTGTTAAACAAGTAGGTATTGAAGCCTATCCCTGCATAGACTCCAATCAACCCACCATATTTTTCTGGGTCATAACCAGCACTTTCAATAACTTCCCAGGCTGCTTCTAAGAAAAGACGTTGTTGTGGATCGAGCTGTTGGGCTTCCTTGGCGCTGAAACCAAAGAAACTGGCATCGAACATTTCGGCATCTGAAAGCACAGATCTGGCTCGTACATAGTTGGGATTTTTTAGGAGGTCAGAGCTAATACCTGAGTCTAGCAGTTCTTGTTCTGAAAACACAGAAATAGATTCAACACCATCTTTCAGGTTTTGCCAGAAAGAATCAAGATTTGGGGCTTGAGGAAAGCGACCTGATAGCCCAATAATTGCAATGTCTAAATCATTAATTTCATTCATAATTATATTGAGTAACATTATTAACGCTGTTGTCTGAGCTGACGCCTTTTTTTCATACTAGATTTAATTTGGTTACCCTCGAACTTTGGTACTTCTGATAAAGGTTCTGGAGTATCAACCTTGGCTATATATTGGCTTAAAGTTTTTATATTTGGGTAGGTAAACATATCAACAAGTGGCATTTCTCTTGATAAGATTTCCCGTAATTTACTGTTGATTTTTACTAAGATTAGTGAATTGGCTCCCAGTTCAAAGAAATTGTCATAAATGCTAACTTTTTCTAATTGCAGTATCTCTTGTAATACTTTGGCAATGTGTTTTTCTGTTTCTGTTTGAGGTGGAACGTATTCATGGGAACGGGTTAAATCTAGAACTGGTGCTGGTAATGCTTGGCGGTCTATTTTGCCATTGGGAGTTAGTGGTAGAGTTTCTAACAGTACAAAAGCAGATGGTACCATGTATTCTGGCAGTTTTGACAGCAGGTAAGGTCGCAACTCGGTGCTATTTAACCCTTGCTCAGA
>JAJEAQ010000465.1 GCA_022822685.1 Trichodesmium sp. jk18x7bins.61 | reverse complement strand
AGTTCCCTGATTGTTTCGGTAATGTTGACTTTGAAGGAGCGACTCATTTCTCAATACCTCTGAGTGTAGTTCAGTAATGGCCTAGAGTCTTCGAGCATGTCTATTTAATAGAGAGTGCAGCTTGGCCAAGAAATGGTATTACAGGGTAAAAATAATTAAAATTCATTATCTAGGTAGTATCATTTAATTTAATTAATAACAGGGATAAAGTTTAAAATAATCTAATAATAATGGAGGATAAAAATAAAAAATGATATGATACATTGCAGCTAAATTATAATAATAAAAAAAACCAAATAAATTTTATATTTTATCCTAAAATCAAAGTTAGTATTGAAGTGAAATAGAGGATAAATCTTATGACTCCAGAAACAATAGTCAGACAGTATTTAGGAAAAATTGGCGAATCTACAAAAACATTATTTAGTACTGAGAACTTTAACACTCATGTAATGAATACTTACGGGCGTTTCCCGATCGCCCTTGAGGCTGGTAAAGGTTGTTGGGTTTGGGATACTGAAGGAAAAGCATATTTAGACTTTGTTGCAGGAATTGCTACCTGTACTCTTGGTCATGCTAACCCTGTAATGATGACAACAGTGTCACAGCAAATTCAAAAATTACACCATGTTTCTAATCTTTACTATATCCCGGTTCAGGGAGAATTAGCACAGTGGCTAACACAACATTCTTGTGCTGACAAAGTATTTTTCTGTAATTCTGGGGCTGAAGCTAATGAAGGAGCAATTAAACTAGCCCGCAAATATGCCCATGAAAAGTTAAATATTGAAAATCCGATGATTTTGACTGCCCATGCTAGTTTTCACGGGCGGACTCTGGCAACTATTACTGCAACTGGGCAACCAAAATATCACAAAGGTTTTAGCCCACTAATGCCAGGATTTTCTTATGTGCCTTACAATGATATTGCGGCTATTGAAAGCGCGATCGCTGAACTAGATAAGGAGACACGGCAAGTTGCTGCAATTATGCTGGAAACACTACAGGGAGAAGGTGGAGTTCGCCCTGGTGATACAGCTTATTTCCAAAAGATTAGGGAAATTTGTGACGATAAAGGCATTCTCTTAATTTTAGATGAAGTACAGGTAGGAATGGGCCGCACCGGCAAACTTTGGGGATATGAAAATCTTGGCATCGAACCAGATATTTTTACTTCTGCCAAGGGATTAGGGGGAGGTATTCCGATCGGGGCAATGTTATGTAAATCTCACTGTGATGTGTTTGAGCCTGGCAACCAGGCTAGCACTTTTGGTGGAAATCCTTTTGCTTGTGCAGTAGCTCTAGCAGTGTGTCAAACTTTAGTACAGGAAAACTTATTGACGAATGTACAGCAGCGAGGCGAAGAGTTGCGAGTAGGATTAAATGCGATCGCGTCTAAGTATTCTCACTTGTTTACTGAAGTACGCGGTTGGGGCTTGATTAATGGTTTGGAATTGAATGCAGATGCAGAGTTGACTTCTATTGATATAGTTAAAGCAGCTATAGATGAGGGTTTGTTAATAGTGCCTGCAGGCCAAAAAGTATTGCGATTTGTGCCTCCACTTATTGTTACTGCTGCTGAAGTTACTGAAGCTATGGATGCCTTAGGGAAGGCGATCGCTAATCTAGTTAAGTAGGTATTATATGATGCTTAGTTAGATGCTTTTTAAAGGCAACAGGCAAAAAGCCCTGATACCGCGCATCGATACAATACGGGGCTGAAAAGGTGCGGACGCAGGTGACGCGCACAGCCCCTCACCAAGGGAATGTGTAGGCTTGAGATTTAGGCTTGTGTTAAGTGCTAACGCAACTCAACACAACCTACAACCGGAGTTAGCCAGAGGGAACTGGTTTCCTTACTCCTAGTCGCGGGTGAAGCGGAAAGTCACCCCTGACATAAATCAATGTTTAGTAGTAGCGGAGCGTTTGGAGTGAACTGATTTTTGCCGTTCTAGTAGAAATAGTTGTTTACCAGCCAGACTTATATCATGTCTGCTTAATTACCTATAAAAAAAAATTATTCGTAGTTGCAATGCGATCCCATCATAAATATAGCGTGGTTAAGAAAACTACAAAATTTTATACAAAATTCCTAAAAAAAAGTTACAAGAAAATTTCCAATACCCACTACCAATTCATAATTACCAAATCCTACCAAAATAAACTATGTAGCAATATATTTTAAAATTGGTATTACTTATAAGTGTTCTAGCGGACATGATCTGACTATACTTTGCTCTGGTTTGGAGCTAATCATGGCTAATCAAATTAATCATAAATTAAAACCTTTAAAAATCTGGCTAGGAGTGGCAGTAGCGATCGGCGTAATCATTATTTCCCTAGAGGTAATATTAATCCCAAAAAATCCAGTTATTGTCCAAGCTACCTCGGGAAAAAAAGAAGTGCGTGGAGTGTGGATCACCAATGTTAACAGCACCGTTTTATTTACCCCTTGGGCAATTAATCGCGCCCTCAGTCAACTTTCTCAACTCAACTTCAATACTGTTTATCCCGTAACTTGGAATCGAGGCAACACATTTTACCCCAGTGATGTTGCTAAACAAATCACTGGCCAACCTCAAGACCAGACTCTGGCTTTATTTCGCCTAGGGCAAGATGTACTAAGAGAAATATTTCAACAGTCACATCGCCAAGGTTTACGAGTTATCCCTTGGTTTGAATATGGTTTTATGGCACCAATAAATTCTCTGATAGTAAAACGTCATCCCCACTGGGTGACAACAAGCTTTGACAAAAACAGAAATTTTACTAAGGATATGTTTGAGTTAGAGCTTCAAGATTTGCTCCCAGAATCAGATCAAGATTCTTTATTAGTCAACTTGCAACAGTCATTATCTATTTATAATGTCTGGCTTAACCCCATTAATCCTCAAGTGCAAAACTTTATTCTTGATCTAATTTTAGAAGTAGTCAAAAAGTACGATGTTGATGGTGTTCAAATAGATGATCGCTTTGGAATGCCAGTGCAATTAGGCTATGATCCAATTACGGTTCACCTTTATCGAGAACAACATCAGGGCAAAATGCCTCCTGAAGATTTTACTAACTCAGAATGGATGTTGTGGCGGGCAAATCAAATCACAGCTTTCATCGAAAGACTTTACAAAGCAATCAAAGCTGTTAAACCAAACTGTATAGTGTCTTTGTCTTCTAATCCTGATAATGTTGCTTACAAATTATATCTGCAAGACTGGCCAACTTGGGTGCAGCGAGGTTTGATAGATGAATTTGTTTTGCAGGTGTATAGAAATGATTTGCCTTCCCTGACAAAAGAATTAGAAAGAGCATCAGTAAAAATGGCTAAAAGTAAAATTCCAGTTAGTATTGGCATTTTGACGGGTACTTGGGAAAAGCCGATAAGTATTGAGCAAATTCAGGAACAGGTAAAAGCTGTGCGCGATCGCAAATTTGCGGGAGTATCTTTTTTCTATTGGGAAACCTTATGGAGTTACATGACTCCTGATTCACCCCAAAAGCGACGTATGGGCTTTAGAAAAATGTTTCCTACTTCTGTATCTCGCCCGAAACTTTCTCTAAGTTATAGCAGTACGTTTTTTGGTTAGGACAAAAATATCGGCTGAAAGGCAAGAGGCAAGAGGCATGCATAGGGATGTCCTAACTTTAATGGGTAGCGCTATAACTCTATTTCTTCATTAATTTAGAGTTGCAGGAAAATTGTACGATGTCAGTTAGCAAGTTATATTATTTTCCGTCTCATACCAAGTCTGAAAAAATTGGATGGGGTTTTTGTTGCCAGTGGGTATTTTCGACTATTTTAGGCTTTTTGGTCAGTTTAATATTTGTCGAAGTCGGTGTGAAACCATATATTGGGGCTATATCAGGAGCTATAGGTGGCGGCATAATTGGCTCAGCACAATGGTTAGTGATCAAAAATCGTTTTTTCCGAGAGCAATGGTGGAGCGCAGTGAGTATTTTGACTTGGCTATTGATTGGGGCAAGTAGTTTGGGGGCATTGGGTTGGATTGCTCCGCGAACAGAGCAAATTTGGCTGAGGTTGTTCCATGGGTTTATTAATGGAGCTGTTGTTGGGGCTATTTTGGGATTAGGGCAATGGTTTGTATTGAGGAAGCAAATCTATCGAGAGGAGTGGTGGATGATTGCAAATATTGTTGCTTGGGCTTTAGGTTTGCCCCTTGGTTGGGTAGTGGGCGGATTGATTTATGGAGCGATCGGTCTATTTATTAGTGAAGTTATAGGTTTATTGGTAACGTGGTTTTTTGTTGCTACTGTTACTGGTTTCGCTTTGGTGCGGTTATATTCAGGTCGCTAGTATGCTGACAAACCCTATATTCCGCCGTTATTATGCAATACTATCAACAATTGTGACATAGCATAATTTGAGTACAGTTTTATGAATATTCTGTAAAGGTATTTGCTAAAAAAGTCAAATTTTTATGAATAGGATGCAAATAAAATTAAAAATTGATCCGAACTTTATACCTATTCTATGTATTGACACAGATCTGATCAGATGTTAAGTTAAAGATATATAAATCATGAAACCGTAAACAACACTACTGTAGAGCTGATTGTACTAACAAATGTTTCCTAAAAGCATTAGTCCGTAAATTTCAATGAACCTACTGTGTAGAGGGATGGGAAATCCTGGCGGGGAGTGTTGAAGATTGCAGTTGAATTATGCCTCTGTGCCTTAGCTAGGAAACAATTTATCTCAAGTTGTGGCGGTGGATTTAGAATTTACAGGGTCATCTACTTCTGGGAAAGCGATCGCCTTGCAGAGCCGAACTATTGACATTTCGTATTCCCCAATCAAGTAGTAGAAGTAGAATTAAGATGCCTAAGAAAGCCTATCTAAAATCCCACCTAAGTGAAACAGAAATCAAAAACCCCTATCTCCACACTAAAGACAGAGTAAAGTCTCGGCGTTGGCACCTTCTATGGTTAGTGTCTCAAAAGTGGACGATTAAGGAAGCAGCTCAAGCTTTGGGTTTTAACTATGATTACGCTAAAGATATAGTTAAAAGTTACAATAAACAAGGGCATGATGCAATTTTAAATGGACGAAAAACCCGAAAGTTTTACCCTTCTCATGCTTTACTGAGTCCAGAACAACAAGAGCAGTTGCAGATGGTATTAAAGAGCCCGCTTCAAGACCAAGAAACCTGGAGTGGGCAAAAAGTCGCAGAATGGATTGCCAAGACGATTGGGCGCGATCGCGTTTCTCCCCAGCGAGGTTGGGAATATATGAAAAAATGTAGTTCGCACTGATAAACTGTTTATATTCAATTTTTGTAGGGACGTTCCATGGAGCATCCCTACATTTTTTTTCGGAGATATCTATTGAGAAGTAAATTGCTTCTGTTTGTAGCTGGGATGTGGCGCCCCTTGTTTTTGCATGCATGGCTTGAATAAATATTACTCAAAAGTTTGAGGTAGTAAAACTGAGAAGGTGGGCAAAAACACCAAATTTATGGCTCGGCGATCGCGCATCGGAACGGAGTTTTATCCCTTAATATTTGCCCACCCTACTACAGCTCATTAGTGCTCATACTGTAGGTTGGGTTAAGCCCCAGCGCCACCCAACAAACATGATTGTCCGGTTCTATGGGATCAAGTCCCTTGCCTCAACCTTACCGACAAAGCTACTTGAGCTAGAATCTAATACCAAATTCAAAAAAGATAGTTACAGTAAAATCACCAGCAAAATTATGAATGAATTTGTATTTATCCCCTACCCATAACCCCCAATTCCTAATTCCGCGCCGACTAATAACAAAGACTTTGTAGCAATATATTTTGAAATTGGTATAAGGTGGGCAAATGTTGAGTTATTCAGAACCCTCACAAAATCTCTTCAACTACAAATCTATTTTTGCCTCTACTAAATCAGCATGACGTTGCAACAGTGTATTGTTTTTTGTGGCTTTATACCATCAGGTTAAAACCAAATTATTAACAACTGCCTTTGTCCCCATAAAATATAAGCTCCACTCAAAAATACAAAAATAATTACTAGCCAACGGAATAGTTTTTGGCTGATTTTTTATCATACTAAATGACCTAACTAATTTCCTGGAAAAGCAGCTATTCCTATAAGTATCCCATATCCAAAATAATGACAACTTAAAGTTCCAAATACTGTGTAGGCGTTCGCTTTAACAATATGAACTACCATCCTATTCATTGCTTGAGTACCCAATAATTCCTCTTTTTCCAAACCATAATTCAGGTAAAATGGTGCAAGTAAAGGCCCCATACTACCAATAATACCTGGCAGAAAGGAATAGATAAAACCTGCAGGCAGAGAATACCACGCATGAACAGTAAAAGATTGGTTTTGATTCTTAATAATTAAATTTATTCCAGAAATAACTAGAAATAATCCTACTAAAAGACTGAGCCATCCGACAGGAATTTTGGTTAACATAAAAGCCCCTAAACAAGCACCAATAATAGCGCCTGGTAATTCCCAATAAATTACTGTCCAATTAATTTTTTGTCGCTCAGCAACAGCGCGTTCAGCGTTTCCCAGAATTGCTCCAGTTGTAATAATTGGTGGGATAGCTACAGTTCCTAAAAATAAACCGACTATAGGAATCAAGAGAAATGAACTACCTCCACCTGTTAGTGTACTGACAAATTACCCGATAATACTTGCTAATGCTAACCATCAATAGGTCATATTATTTTATTATTTCTATCTTTACTACTGCTAAATTTTTCACCATAATTTTGGAATTTAAAATTTCTTATTTCAGACAATTAAACTCCTCCAGAAACTACCACTGAAAAGATGAATAAAATTTAGTAGCTTCTAGAGAAGTAATTTTCCATAGTATTAATTTAATAAAAAATAACCATTTTTGAC
>JAJEAQ010000310.1 GCA_022822685.1 Trichodesmium sp. jk18x7bins.61 | reverse complement strand
CAAGTAGATAATGCAGGTAGTCATCAATCCTTAAACTTAACAATTCCTGATCATATTATTTTATTATTTCAGCCTAGTTACTGTCCAGAAGTTAATCCGATAGAAAGGTTATGGTTGGCTATCAAACAAAAACTGAAATTGATAATATTTAAAGACTGGCCAGACTTAAGGCAGTTGCTCTACAAAATACTACAAATATTAACCATAACTTGATAGCGTCACTAATACAATGGCTGTTCATCATTGATGCTTTGCAAAAAGCGGGTATATTGTCAGATTTTTATAGTTGTGTTTTAAATCCTGTAACCAGAGTAGCGTTGAGCCTGTCGCCGACATGAAAAGGGGAGCTTTGCGTTTCCCTGCGGGACATAAAAAGCGATCGCATAGATATAGCCAGATATTTTAACATATATGTGATAGCATGCTCAAGTATAGCAAAATTTTTGATAGTTGGTATAAGTTATGGGAATTTATTTTACGAATCATTTCATGCTGTTATATAAAACATTGACTTATTAACAATAAATATCTCAAATACTGATAATGGCGTACAACCAACAAAGGCTGCTTGATAATTATAAAGAAGTTAAAGTCAAGTGAGAGAAAGACTTTGGCAATTTTTGGAGATGTCTAATGCCTAGTATTTGCTAACTTTGACTATTTTCATCGTTATTTTTCTCAGTTTCCAAATACAGCATTAATTTTTCAAAATGGCACTATGGGGTAGGCATCTTGCGTACCCGAAATTTGGAAGAGGTGAGGACGCCCCATTAATAAAACTTAGGATATTTTTTGATGATGCTCCCACTACCCAACAATTAAATATTGACAGACAATTACATCCATTCTATTAATTTTCGCTTAATCACGTCTTGAATTTGCTTTTGTATTTTATCTCTAGTCAGATTAGCGTCTATTCGTATTATCAAAGGATTATTTTTAGCTAGTTCTTGATAGCCTTGTTGTACCCGTCGATGAAATTCAATATCAGCTTTTTCTATTCTGTCAATTTTTCCCCGATTTTTAGCCCTAGTTAAACCAATTTCCACATCCACATCTAGCCATAAAGTTAAATCACTTTTCCAGCCTCCTGTTGCTATCTGATTAAGTGTCTGAATTAATTCTAAATCCAAACCTAGACCATATCCTTGATAAGCAATAGTTGAGTCAGTAAAGCGATCGCATAATACTATTGCCCCTCTTTCCAAATGCGGCTTAACCCAGCCTTCAATATGTTGGGTTCTATCTGCTGCATATAACAATAATTCTGCTCTTTCCTGAATTTTTTCTCCATAGACATCTGTATCTAAAAGTAAATCTCGCAAAGCTGCACCTAGTTTTGTTCCTCCTGGCTCTCGTGTTACAATGACTTCTATATCTGGAGATTTTGATAAAATAGAGCTAGTCTGTCCTTTTCCTAATAGCCAGTCTCGTAACAGTTCAAGTTGAGTGGTTTTACCCCCTCCTTCTACACCTTCAAAAACAATAAACTTACCTGTCATTTGGCATCAATTAAAAATATTTTTGTTTGTAGTTGCGATGGGGCGCCATTACTCTAAATTCTACAGGAATTACGGAAAAACGCTATATGTAGTAAATAAAAACTAGATGGCAACACTATATATAGAGTTTACAACTAAAAAATGCCTAAATCCTGTTATGGCGAAGCAAGCGCAACGACAAGCTTTACTATGGGTATCCCCCACCATACGGTTTAAAAACTGACTACTGAGTGCTGATTACTATTTCAAGATTTGAAACTAATAGAATGTGCGACGCAGTAACAGAGAATTTGTCACAACACTCACAGAACTAAATGCCATCAATGCACCAGCAGCACTAGGGTTGAGAATAATACCAAAACTAGGCAATAACACACCAGCAGCCACGGGAATACCAATAATATTGTATGCAAATGCCCAAAACAGATTTTGACGAATTTTGTTAAAAGTGGAGCGACTAAGTTTAATTGACTGTACCACATCCATTAACCTATCCTGCATCAATACAATATCAGCAGCTTCTACTGCTACATCCGTACCAGCTTTCATTCCAATACCCACATTTGCTTGGGCTAAAGCAGGAGCATCATTAATACCATCTCCCACCATTGCTACTTTTCCAGCCTTTAACTGTAAAGAAGCGATCGCCTCAGCCTTGCCTGAAGGTACTACTTCTGCCAATACATCAGTGACAGTTATACCTAACTGTTGCGCAATAGTTTTTGCAGTTTCTTGGCGATCGCCAGTCAATAACATCACTCTTAAACCCATACCTTGTAGCAGCCTCACTGTCACCTCCGCATCATTCCGAAGTACATCACTAATACCAATGACTCCAGCTAATACTCCATCCACAGCAACATAAACTGCTGCTTTCCCTGGCAGAGTGGGGATTTTTTCCCGTTCTAAAACAACTGCATGACTTTCCAACCATGCTAAATTTCCTACTAAAGCAGTTTTACCATCCACAGTAGCAGACATTCCTAAACCAGGTTCACTATAAAAATCTTTGCCTGTTAGTAACGATAAACTTTCTCGCTGTGCCTTTTGTAAAATTGCTGCTGCCAAAGGATGACTTGCGCCACTTTCCACAGTAGCTGCAACCTGTAATAACCATTGTGGATTATCCCCGATCATATCAGTAACAGTGGGATGCCCTGTGGTTAATGTTCCAGTTTTGTCAAAGACAATAGTATCTAACTGATGTACCTTTTCCAACACATCCCCGCCTTTGATTAATAAACCTTTTTCAGCTCCCACTCCAGAGCCGACTAATATTGCAGTGGGTGTTGCTAAACCTAACGCACAAGGACAAGCAATAACTAAAACAGCGATCGCTAATTTCAGGCTTAAAAGTAGTGGATTAATTGCCATCATCATGCCTTCATGACCGCTTGTTTGTAACACATTAGGCCAGATATTAGTGCCTATGAAATACCAAAATAGGAACGTCAAAGCAGCGATAGTCATTACACTATAAGTAAAATAGCCAGCCACCGTATCTACTAAATTCTGAATAGGTGCTTTGCGAGTTTGAGCAGTTTCAACTAATTTGACAATTTGAGCCAATGTAGTTTCTGAACCTGTACGAGTTGCCTGCATAAATATAGCGCTAGACTTATTAATAGTTCCCGCGGTAACATTAGCACCACATTCTTTCATTACAGGTATTGACTCCCCTGTCAGCATGGATTCATCTACAGTTGTTTTGCCATCCCATATTTCCCCATCTACAGGAAATTTTTCTCCTGGCAATACTTGTAGATATTCTCCTACTTTAACTTGTGCGGCAGGAATTTCTACAAACTCTGAAACGCTATTTTCTTGGTTGGGTGGGGGAATCAGGCGGGCAGTTGCGAGTTGGAGTGCGATTAATGATTGTAAAGTAGATGCTGCTCGATATCTAGCTTGTTGTTCGAGGGTTTTGCCCAGGAGAATGAAACCTAGAATCATGACTGGTTCATCAAAAAAGCATTCCCACCCCAAATCAGGAAACAGCAGAGCAATAATACTGGCGGTGTAAGCGGCAGAAGCACCCAAACCGACTAGGGTGTTCATGTTGGGAGCATTACGCCAGAGACTGCGGATGCCATCGATGATAATTTCTCGCCCTGGTAGTAATAGTGCTAGAGTTGCTAGTATGCCATGAAACCAAATATTACCTAAAATAGGAATCTCTACACCGATGAAATACTCCAAGTGCCCAATACCTGAAAGAATAATTAGAAGAGTCGCGATCGTTACACGCCTGATTTGCTGTTGAATTTCTTGGTGATGCCGTTGAGCTTGTTTTTGACTAGCATCGATTTCTGATGTACCCAGCCTTGCTTGAGTGGGAAAACCATTATCAGTGAGTTTTTGGGCAAGAGTCTTAGGATCGATAATATCTGTTTCATATTTAACGGTTGCCACTTCAGTTGCCTGGTTGACACAGACTGAAATGACACCTGTTTGTTGGGTGAGTTGACGCTCAACTGCTTTGACACATCCGGCGCATTTCATTCCACTGACATCAAGAGTAATGGTTGCTAGTGGGGAATCATTAATTTTTAGTGTTTCTGTTTTTGAGGCAAGTTGCATAAATTTTTCTCCAGTTATTTTTGAATCAGGTAGATGACAGAAGAGATCAAAATATATAGCAGTACGTTTTTTGGTTAGGACAAAAATCAGGGTTGAAAGGCAAGAGGCAAGAGGCATGCATATGGATGTCCTAACCTTAATGCGTAGCGCTATATATGGGGATTTAAACTTTAAACATTAGCAGATACTGCACCTGACACTTCCGTATAAACGGCAACTCGGATAGGAGTTGAATCATCCTGTGAGGGATCCCCAGGGTAATGTTGGGGTGCGTACTTGTTAGATAGCTTGTGCTTGTTGTTTAACTATTAAAGCAAGCAGATAATTTGCTAAATTTTGGGCTGTTTGAGAGGTGAAAATTATCTCTAAGACTACTTTAATAGTTATACCTGTTGATTTATTTTTTATTTTACTTCTAATAAGAATAGATCCATAGATTAGTTCTGTTTAATAATAGATTTGCTGGATAAAGTTGTAAATATATACCAAACAAAATAATATAAAATCCTGTCCAGCTTAAAAGACTCAATCTTTCTGAGAATATAATCCAGGCTTCAATAGCTGTGAGAACTGGATCGAGCAGTAGAAATACAGCAACAAAGCTAGCAGATAATTGATAAAGGCTATAAGCTATAAGTCCATGACCAACAACATGACAGATAATACCTAAGCAAATGACTGCCAGCCACCCTTGCCAAAAATAAGGGAAAAGTTTGTCTTGAGTGATTAAGAGAATCGGTAATACAATAACTGCTCCAATTAATGAACTCCACATCAGTATTATCGTTGGATTTAATTTGGATCTGAGCTGTTCTAAGATTAATATATATCCTCCATAAAAAATTGCAGAAATTAAAGCAGCAAAATCACCTTCTATTTTACCAGTGGCAATTTGCCAATAATCTTCTAGCCCGATCGCAGCAACTCCCCCAAGAGCTAGCACCATACCAAACCAAAATCTACGGTCAAATCGCTGACTAAAAATCAGCCATGCCCCTAAACTGGTGAAAACAGGTGTCAAATTATGAAGGACAGTTGATATAGCAACGCTAGTTTGAGTGATTGACCAAGCCCAGGTATCTTGAAAGGCAGCATAAGTCACTCCTAATAACACCAAAAGTCCTGAAACTTGAATTGTGTTAGGTGAGATGTGAGCTTCATACTGATCGGGTTTGTGATCAATAAAAATAGCGCTAATTCCATTCCACAGCCCAAAAACTAAAGCAGCAATCCACAATCGATTAAACACTGTCGCGTTTGGACTGATCTCTGATTCGCTCAATTTGATCAAAATAGCTGCAAAGGATATGGCTAATATAGCAATCAATAGTGAAGCGATCGCAACTAAAGTTTCTTTCTCAGATAGTTCTTTTTTCATCAGTACTGGCCGATTCATTCCACTACACTTATCAGAAGATTTTCTCACAATATCCATGTTGATAATAACATAATTCCTGAAAACTTATATTATATTGGAGGATGCTTCCTTTGTGGTAGTAGTTACAATTGGCGGTATGAAAAGTTCATTTTTATAAGTAGTGCTGTATGCAAATATTTATATCCTGACTGAAATTCCTTGACTTATGACTCCTGATTAAACTAGGTAATATGTAGTAAAACTTTCCAGAAATGGTATAAATATAGTGTGATTAAATTCAAAAGCTTTGAAGGTGAATATGCAGAGGACATACCCAATACCACAGAAAACTGCTTATGGCAATCGATCGCTCAACTTTTATCCAGGGCCTGCTGCTATCCCTTTACCTGTACTGGAAAGGGTTCATGCAGAATTGTTCAATTTTAATGGTACTGGGATGAGTATCATGGAAATTAGCCATCGTAGCCCTGAGATTCAGTTCATTATTGATGATAGTGCCGAACCTATTAAGTAGGTAGGCATAATAAAACCGATGTATGTTTAATTTTGTAAAAGAATCTGAAATACCCTATTTCTTAAACCCCGCTCTTAAGGGCGGGATCTTAGGCTGTGCGCTAGTTTGACATTTTGTTACATAGCTTGATTTTTTAACGCTCACCTACTTAAGCGATTAATGGAGTTGGGCGATCGTTTTGAAGTCATATTTTTACAAGGAGGTGGATCGCTGCAATTTCTTATGGTTCCTATGAATTTTTCTTGTCCAGGCGATCAAATCGATTACATAGACACTGGATCTTGGGCTGACAAAGCCATTAGGGCTGCACAAAATTTAGATCGAGACTTAAAAATTATTGCTTCCTCAGCCAATCTTGACCGTACCTACGTTCCTGACTTAAGCAAAATTCCCTTCCGGCCTCAAGCTCAGTATTTACACTTTTGCAGTAATAACACGGTTGTCTTGACTCAGTTTCATAGTTTTCCTGACATTAAAATTCCAATCATTGTTGACATGAGTTCTGACTTTATGAGCAAGGTAATCTCGACAACTAACTTGAGTTGCATTTACGCCCATGCTCAAAAAAATGTTGGACTTTCAGGTGTCACCGTTATCCTCATTCGTAAGGAAATGTTGGCTAAAATTTCAGATAATTTACCTGAATTTTTAGACTATCGTCGGGTAAGGTTGAGCCTGTCGCCGACATGTGGCGAGGTGGCTCAACAGGGAGCCGACAGGCTCAACACGGGGGGACAAATTTAGAATCCCGATCTATTCCATTACAGAACAGCAGGGAGGCGACAGGCTCAAACCCTTTTTCTTCCATCCTTGACTCGACAGAGATTTCCGTCATTGTTACCTTTGACCTACTTTCGACTATTACCGAAAGACTCTTTCCGACTTACCCTGTTGTATCATCTGAAGTTTTCAAAATGGTTGAGACACCCCCCCGTAGAAAAGGTGGTTACCTATTCTACGGTCGGAATTTTGTTTTCACATACAGATGACAGTTGAGCATTTATTTCACCTCCTTACCTTTTTGGGCTCAGCCTGTCAGGGATAATTTGGCCTATTTGTGAATAACGCAGTTTAATCGGCAACCCGCGACTGTGTTCACCTTTCCATCTCTTTCCCTCTTGCTCCATTCCATCTAATCCCTG
>JAJEAQ010000067.1 GCA_022822685.1 Trichodesmium sp. jk18x7bins.61 | reverse complement strand
AATCGCCCCTACTCAGATTTATGGTTCTTTATCTTCAGTAGTACAGAGGGCACAACTTGAACCGAGCAGCCTGAGTAGGGAAGAATGGTTACACCTAGAGAGTGCAATCGGGAGCAGGGCAATAGAGGAACTCAAAGCCGGAAAGAAAACACCATGGGTGCCAGAATTTAGAAGCATATCAGCCGAGTTTATGGAAAGTTCAGAAATGTTGAAGGAAGCTAGACAAGGCCATAATCAGGTAAATTCAGATTATGACGCTTCAGCCACTGTTCAACGTATGGGAAAAGAAGATCAAGGTTATGAGGGGGCTAGAGCTAAAGTTCCAACTTTAGCTGAGGGAGATAGGGCTAACTCTTGGCCGTCTAGAACACCTTTGAAAAGAGGTGTTCTTAATTTAGTAGGAGAATTGGATGATATGACACCAGAAAAACTTAATGATGAAAGAAAATATGTGCAGCAATATCTTCCTGATGGTCAAAATAATTATTGGCTAGAGCATGAATTTCAAATCCCATTTCGAGGTTTAACTGAAGTATATGCATTTCCATTGATAGACCGTTTGACCTTTCTAATAAAAGGTATACAAGAATTTGGCGAGGCAATGAAGAAGGAGCAATTGCTGAAGCCAGATCACAAAGGAGACTTGAACTTTCGTAGATACATCTCTGTAGCAGGGTGGGGTACGTTATCAACAGGAGAGTTAGCACATCATGTATCCAATTATATTGTACTCCTTCAAGACTATATATTAAAATTAGAGGAATTAAAAAAATTAAACCCCCAACCTGACAATGAATTAACGGAACGCCAAAAGGAAGCAATTTTAGATATAGGAGCATCATCGTTACAACAGGTAAAAAGCTCTTGGTGCAGGGTTTATGCAAGTATGAAGTATTGGAATGACAAAGAGAAGAAGGATCCGGTTAGGAAAGCTTACAAACCAGGAACAATTCCACCTATTAAATTAAATCCAAGTACTGATAGTCTGGTAATAAGGCTCAATCGCAACGAACCCATAATACCAACACTTCCCAGAGATGATGATCCATCAAAATTCGCAGAAGCTACACAGAAGCTATGGGAAGATTTAACTACACAAGAAGTTATAAGTAGGGATCTACGGAGTTTATTACCAAGTGAGCAACTATCTCAGCTAAGTTTGACTGAACTATCTAGTTCAGTTGCCAAAGAAATATACAAAGCAGCTAAAAAGTCCGAAAAAATAGGTGTATGGAAGATAGGAGAGGAGTTTTTACAAGAAATAATTAAGCTCGACATGTCTATGCATAAGAAAAATAAAACTTACAATCTTGTAACTGCACGAGAGTTCGAATCTCACTTGAGGGAATGGAAAAAGGGCAAACCAAAGACAAAAGCTTCTGCTTCTAAATAGGTGGTTCTCCTAATAATGATACTGAAGCTAAAACTTGATTATTTTATTTCCAGGACTTACCCATTTTGGGGTGGTAAACGCTATATATATTGTTATTATCTAGTTTTAACTTACTATATATAGTGCTTTTGCGTAAGTCCTGATCTCTTTAGTTGTAATTAAGAGACTAGCGATCGCCAGATTTAGGCGGAAATAGAAGGTTCATGCCACCAAGTGCAGCCTATAGCCGAAACAATAATCAAATAAAGGTTTCGGCTTTCTACTGTTTTGATTATTTTCAAGTTATTTCAGATAGTAATAGAACGAAATAATAAGGTTTTCAGAGGTTTTTTCTGACTCGCTGCAAGCAATAACACCAATCTTCTATTTACGCCTAATCACAAGATATCTTGGGCTAGCTATACTTAGCTTAAGGTAAGTACTTCTGGACAACACCCCAACCTGTCCAAGATCCTGTGGCCAAACCAAATAATAGAATAATATTAGTGATAATATGAAGCGATCGCGCCCAAGACTGCCTGGGATTAATCTGAGTCGCACTGCCTGCAGAAACTAAAACTAATGTCACTAAAGTTAAACCTGCGGGCAAATGGAGGGAGTTACCCAAATTTCCATAATAGCCGATAGTTCCTAGCAAACCTATTGCAAGTAGCAAAATTACTAGAAACACCATTGTACCCCCAATCATGTAATGAAATGGTCGCAACTATTGAGGACGTTTTTGTTGATGATGACGAAGAACAAACATCCAACCGCCAGTAACTGCTAATAATAAATAAGTGAACAGGGAAATACCCATAAAAAAAGCTGCTATTTTCCACAGCCATAGAAAAGAAGGTAAATTCATGTATGTTTATATTGGTTTTGATTATATGTCAAATTCATATTATCAGGTCATAACCATCAAGAGCGATACTTTAATAACAGTTTCTAGAAACGTCTAAAAGAAATTGTTGGAGGCTGTGCTGACTTAATTCCGACTCCTACCAACAGAATTTGTAGCAAATTTTTTTCCAATTTATCTTATAGTTCAGAGTGGGAAAGATTGCAAATCCTTTCATAGCATGTGCAGGTGATTTTACTGTCTAGCTATTGGCTCTAATATAGTTTCTCAAGGAGGCGAGAGGAAATAAATTTAGATGTAACTTTCTAGAGGACTAGCATTATACCATTGAGCAAAATGTTTGCTACAGACATGATTTAAGGTTGGCAAATGTTGAGTTATTGATATTAATGGTAGATGCCGTGATATTTGCCCACCCTACTACCTCTATGTTTGTAGTTGCGTGCGACGCCTTAATTATAGCTGTGCGAAAGTTCAACAAAATTAAACTACAAAGCATTACGAAAATTGGTTCTGTTGCAAAAAGATAGAAAGACAAAACACTTGAGCGCAATTTTAAGTATTAAGCAACGATTCCAAATAGAAATTCTACAAAAGCTTTTTGAGAAAGCACATCTTTCCCCTCAACTCTCTTAACCTGAGCTTTATCGATCGCGTGCATAATTTCTATTCCTTTAATTGTCGGAGTTGCTGTATGAAAAGAGCTGAAACCTGGCCACTTAGCTTCCTTGTCACCCCCTCCTGGTAATACATTTAATCTTTGATGTCGCTACCACTCTGCTCCTCCCTATTGGGAGTTGATTGTTGCACATTGGCTTCTTCACCATTCTCATCAATGTTTCTGGTTGATTGCTGTCGATTGGCTTCTTCGCCATTCTCTTCTATGTTTTTAGATGCCAGTTGCCCGTTACCCTGACTTTCAGAACCATTTGGACTATCACTAAATCAAGGTCTATCTGACTTTTCAAGCTTCTCATCCCCAAAAAATCTTGCTTCTATATTCTTGATCGCAATATATAGATTAGGAGTAATCAATAAACTCAAAACTGTACCAAATAACATTCCTCCAAAAATAGCAGTACCCAGAGACCACCGACTACTCGAACCTGCCCCTGTGGCAATAACCAAAGGCATAAAACCAATCAAACTCGAAATTGCTGTCATCTGAATTGGCCGAAAGCGCTGCTCTGCTGCTGTAATTGCTGCCTCCTTAATACTTACTCCCTTTTCCCTTAACTGATTGGCAAATTCTACAATCAAAATCGAGTTCTTAGAAGCCAAACCAATCAACATTACTAACGCAACTTGAGCATATACATCATTAGAAACTACTGGCCAAATACCACCAGCCATTAGTACATTCGCTCTAAACCAAATTGCTAGGAGAGCGCCTAAAACTGCTAACGGCACTGATAGCATAATAATTGTCGGATCGATATAGCTTTCATACTGTGCCGCTAACACCAAAAACACCATCACAAAACCTAAACCAAAAATTATTGGTGCTGCTCCACCAGAAGATTTTTCCTCCAAGGCGCTACCCTGCCAGGCATAATCAAAACCAGGGTCTAATAATTCCTGTGCAGCTACCTCCATAGCCGCGATCGCTTGCCCAGAACTATAACCAGGAGCTGGCCCCCCTTGAATTCTCATGGAACGGAAAATATTATAGTGGGTAATAATCTCCGGCCCGACAAAATCTTCTATTTTTACCAAACTTCCCAGAGGAATCATCTCCCCATCAAGAGAGCGGACATATAATTGATCGATATCCTCTGGTTTCGACCGATACTCAGGCTCTGCCTGGACATAAACCCGGTACTGACGTGGCCCGAACACAAAATCATTGACGTAAGAGGAACCCAAATAAGTTTGTAAAGTTGAAAATATATCACTAACATTGACATTTAATGCTTTAGCGCGATCGCGCAATACTTCAACTCTTTTCTGAGGCTTGCTCACACTAAACTGACTATAAACTCCTTGCAAACTCGGATACTGGGTGTTAGCAGCTCCAATCATCCGCATCCCGTTCCCAAATAATGCTTCAATAGACGCACTACCACTACTATCAAGCAACTGAAATTCAAACCCCCCTGTACCACCTAATCCAGGTACTGCTGGTGCATTCACAGCAAAAGCTTGAACTTCCTTAATTTGTTGCAAAGCACCATTTAACCTTCTTGTCACCCCATAAACAGACTGCTGTGGTAAAGTTCGTTCCTCCCATGGCTTAAGTAAGACGAAAAATATCCCTTGACTAGGGTTTTGACCATTAAAACCAAAACCAGCAGCACCAAAAGCAGATTCTATATCATCAATCTTGGCAATTTCTTTTTGAATTTTAGCTGCTGCATTAGCAGTATAATTCAGGGAAACTCCATCAGGAGCTTGATAAATTACAATAAAATAACCCTGGTCTTCCTGCGGCACAAATCCAGTGGGAACTATACCATACATGACAACAGTTGCTACCAATCCCACGATAAAAACTCCCATCACTATAATATTGATGCTGGTGAGAAATCTCACGAATTTGGCATATAGGTCTTGTAGCCAACCAAAACCCAAATTAAATGTATCAAATATCCTACCCAAAGGCCCTGTCACTTCTTGTTTTGGGCGTAGTAATAGGGCAGACATACTAGGAGAGAAAGTAAGAGCATTAAAAGTTGAACACGCGATCGCGCAAGCAATTGTGAGAGCAAACTGTTGGTAAATTACTCCTGTTGTACCGGGGAAGAAGGAAACCGGAATAAACACAGCCATTAATACTAAAGAAGTAGCAATCGTTGCCCCAGTCAGCTCCTCCATAGCATCTAATGCTGCTTGTTTAGCCTTCATTCCTTGCTCAATTTTGCTAGAAACTGCTTCTACAATTACGATCGCATCATCCACCACCAAACCTGATGCCAAAGTACAAGCAAACAGAGTCAGGGTATTAATCTCAAAATTTAACACTTTCAAGCCAGCCATTGCCCCAATTAGAGCCACAGGAATTGCAATTGCTGGAATTAAAGTAGCTCGCCAATCCTGTAAAAACAGGAAGATGATCAAAACTACCAAGGCTATTGCTTGCAGTAAACTCTTCAAAACTTCTCGTAGTGATACTTCCACAAATAATGTTGTATCGTAAGCCACACTATATTGCATACCTGGTGGAAAACTCTCACTTAGCTCTGCCATAGCTGCTTTAACTTGCTTTGCAGTTTCTAAAGCATTACTACCTGGAAGTTGATAGATTGCTAAACCTGTAGTTGGATCCCCATTATATGTGGCCACAATATCATAATTTTCTGCTCCCAGTTCTGCCCTACCAACATCTCTAACTTTTACTAAACTACCATTGTCACCAACTTTGAGTACCAAATCTTCAAATTCTGAAGCTTCTTTTAGTCTACCAATAGCTTGCAGAGGAATTTCATAAACTAAATCTTCTGGGGCTGGATTCTGACCAATTTTTCCTGCACCCACTTGAATATTTTGTTCTTGTATGGCACTAACTGCATCCTGAGCTGTTAATCCACGAGCCGCCATTTTCTGAGGATTCAGCCAGATGCGCATCGCATATTTCCTTTCTCCTAAAAGTGTCGCTTGACCTACTCCACGAATACGCTTGATCTGATCCAATACATTCAGATCGAGGTAGTTACTCATAAAGTCAGTATTATAGTAAAAATTGCCATTTTCATCTTTTTCTGAGTAGGTGGCAATTACTAAAAGGATATTAGGGGATGCTGCTTCTACTGTAATACCCGTTTGACTGACTTGATCTGGCAGTGAAGATTCTGCCTGAGAGACTCGGTTTTGCACATTCACCTGAGCTGTATTTCGATCTACATCATTAGGGAATACAACATTAATACTCGTCTGACCATTATTACTGGTACTGGAGTAGATATATCTCATATCCTCAACACCGTTAATTTCTCTTTCTAAGATCGTAGTTACGGTATTTTCTGTTGTTTGAGCATCAGCCCCAATATAATTTGAGGATACTTGAATTTCTGTGTTCCCAAGTTGTGGTAATTGGGAAATTGGCAACAATGGAATTGAGATTGTGCCGACTAACACAATAATAATTGTGCAGACTGTAGTTAATACAGGTCGTTTAACAAAAGTGTCAGCAATACTTAAAAGCATTATTTATGATTATGAAAGTATGGTTTACGGTGTGAGAGAGAATTAGTTTGTTATTTTGAGAAGCAGTAGTCTGTCAAGGTTCAATTTTTTTGCTAGTCGTAGCATCTTGCTTCTGTGGTGAGTAAGATCCTCATTTTATCAACATTGCAATGTTTGTAGTTGCGATGCCAGAGCTATCAAGCTATGTTTTTTTTATTATCAGTGTTTGACCAGACATAATATTACTTCTCAGTGCTTCCTGCTTTTAATATTGAGTAATTAGCTAAATAATAGTTGGTGTGATTAATTCTGACTCCCCTATTTTACCTCTTAAAGAATCGCCTGTTGTCATCCCTCCATCAACCAAATTAATTTTGAGGCCGAGGTTTTTGTTGTTGTTGACTAGGATTACCTAATTGAGGGCCATCATTTATAAGCATACCATTTCGGAGTTTTACTATACCTGAAACTACAATTTTGTCACTTCCCTCCAATCCATCAAGTACCTGATAATTTTGACCCTGAATACTACCAAGCTTTATAGGTTTCTGGGTAGCCACCAACTTTTTCTCACCATCCATTATTTTCTCTTCTGCCAGAAACACAAAAGCTTGATTGCCAATGCGTTTAACTGCAGTAATCGGAATAGTTAATCCTTGTTTTTCTTCCCAGATCACTCTAGCTCTTACCTGTTGATTCGTTTGCAGTTTATTTTGAGAATTATTGTATATTGTCTTAATTAAAACAGTCTGAGTTCCTTCGCCAGTATTTGGAGATATGAAAGATACCCTGCTGCTATCAAACACTTTACCTTGTTGATCTAATAATTCTACTTGTGTACCTAGCCTAACTTGAGACAATTGATCTATAGGAATCTCAATCTTAACTTCTAAAGTACTATTATCCTGAATAGTAGTTAATGCAGTTTGACTATCTACATAATCACCTACTTTCACTACTACATCACCAACCACTCCACTAATCGGAGCAACAATATCGTAATACTGTAATTCCACTTGTTCTGCGACTGCATTTGCTTGAGCTTGTTGAAGTTGAGCCTGAGTTGTATTAACCTGACTCTCCTGAGAGCTAATCACTTCATCTTGGCTAGCAATTTGAGCATCTAGAGTTTCAATACGCCGCTCCAAATCTTTTCTAGCCCCCTCTACCTGTGCTTGAGCTGCATCTATGACTTCTTTTTGAGTTGCTATTTGAGCATCTAGGGTACTCGTACGTCGCTGTAAGTCTTTTCTGGCACTTTCTACCCTAGCTTCAGCAGATTTAATTCCTTGATCTATATTATCTATCTCCGCTTCAGCTTGTTTAATATCCCGGGTAGCTTGGTCAAACCTTTCTTTAGGAACTACTCCTTGTTCATATAACGAAGAAAATCGTTCTTGTTCAATTCTTTGGTATTCTAAGGTTGCTTCCCTGCTATCTTTTTCTGCCTGTAATCCTTGTAATGCTGCTCGAGCATCTTCTAATAGTGCCTCCTCCGATAAAGCGTTCAACTCAGCAGTTAATCTATTCAGCTCTTGGCGTTGTGACCTCAGTGTTGCTTGAGCATTTTGTAAATTAGCTTCCTCTGATAGAAAGCTAGATTCAGCTAGTAACCTATTTAGTTCTTGACGGTCTCCGCGGAGGTTCGCTTCAGCATTTTCTAAGTTAGCCCTTTCAGAATTTAAGTCTCTTTCTGCTATTAGTTCTCTTCTATCATCTCTCAAAGATCTGAGTTGAGCTTCTGCACTATCCAATTGTGCCTGGGCTGAACCTATCTGAGCAATGCTACTATCAAGAACTGCCTGTTGTTGAGAAGGATCTATTTGAAGTATTGGTTCTCCTCTCTGAACACGATTTCCCAATGATACAAATACTTGACTTACTTGTCCACTGACCCTTGGTGTAATAGTTGCTCTTTCTTCTCCTTCTACCTGTGCAACAAATTCTCTGCTTTCTGAAACTTGAGTTTGGTCAACTCTTGCTACTTCAACGACAGTAGGTGGAAGTGCTGCTTGTGGTGCTTTACCTCCACAGGAGCTTAATAAGAGGGCAGATAAAACCAGTGGCCAATATTTAGCCTGGTTTACTAACTTGCTATCCATTGGTCTTAAATTCACTTGTAAATATCTCCTCAATCTTAGCTTGGTCTCAAACAGAGAATTTGTAGAATTATTTTAACTTGCTCCGCTCTAAATGAAGAAGGAAGAAGAATATGTTAGAGACTGTTTGTCAAACTGAGATTAAATTCTGGCGTAGGAGGGGCCATTTGGTCCAGTTCTCCTCATATAAGACCTCGCCCGTAAGGGCGGGGTTGAAATTTTAGTTTGACGCCGCCGGCCACCAGAATTCAACACTCTAGCTATCTTAATATTTAATTTACAAACAGTCTCTCAGTCGTTAATTTATTTATTAGAGGATTTCAGTAGTCATACAAAATTAATTGGATATCATACCAATTACTAAAAACTTTGATGTACGAGTATTTTTTATTTCCCAATACTATATATAGTCGCTAATCCCAGATTTTTGGTGATTTAGTGATTTTACCGCTTATTTTTTGCCCCTAGCAAGCATAGCATTCTTTTTGATAATTGGATATAACATGCAACTCAAAAGCAAGTTTTAACAAGAGGTAAATGTACAATTAATTTTGCTTAAGAACTTACAAATGAGACACACAAAAATCACATTAAGATTACTTTGCTGATGCCAAGCTAGGGCTAACGCTGTCGCTCGTAATGACTAATATCATGTTGAGCCTGTCGCCGACATGAATCGGATAATTAGTTATAAACAAGTCTTTGTTTGTAGTTGGGTTTGATCTCAGTAATTAAAATTAAAATTATAGAGCTAAAGCCTAATTAATAACTTTTTTCCTTATTAATTCTTTACTTCCTCTAATTTGGCCGAACTTTTTAGATACTCCTTAACATCCTCTAAATAAAAACTTAATTTTAGGCACCATAAAATTAAGTTTTATGCTTCTATTCTAGCTTGTAGATACTACCTTTATTTACATCAGACCAATCACAATCATAACCCTTAGTCTCAGGTAATAATTGATTCCATGGCTCCGGGTTAGTACTTTCATGATTAGCAAAAATTATCTCAAATAAACCATCATTTCTAATTTCACCAATTCTGACATATTTAGAAAGATGGTGATTATTTTCCATTTTTACTTTTCCTTCTGGAGCATTATAAGTTAGACCTAAAGCAGCTTTACGTACTTTTTCTAAATTAGATGTTGTACCTGCTTTTTCTACTGCTTGTTTCCACAGATAAACCATTATATAGGCAGCTTCCATAGGGTCGTTAGTTAATCTTTCACTACCATATTTGCTTTGAAAACTATTAATAAACTTACGATTTTCTGGAGTATCTACAGTCATAAAATAATTCCAAGCTGCATAATGACCAATAAGATATTCTACACCAATTTCTTTGACTTCAGCTTCAGCAATACTGACAGACATAACAGGGTATTTATCAGGTTTTAAACCAGCCATACTTAGTTCTCTGAAAAATGCTACGTTACTATCACCATTGAGAGAGTTAAATATGACACCACCATTTGGCAATGCTGCTTTTATTTCTGCAATAATTTCTTTCACTTCCTGACTACCAAGAGAAAGATAAACTTCCTTAACTATTGTTCCTCCAATATTAGCTACTTGAGCTTTAACTATCGCATTAGCCGTCCGAGGAAAAACATAGTCCGAACCAATCAGAAAAAAGTTTTGACCTTTATTTTCAAACATCCATTTAACTGCAGGTTCAATCTGTTGATTTGATGCTGCACCTGTGTAAAATATATTTTTAGAGCATTCTTGACCTTCGTATTGTACAGGATACCAAAGCATATGATTCTGTGATTCGAATACAGGTAAAACAGCTTTTCTACTAGCTGATGTCCAACAACCAAAAACTGTTACTACTTGGTCTTGATTAATTAATTTAGTTGCTTTTTCGGCAAAATTAGGCCAATCAGAAGCTCCATCTTCTATAATTGGTTCAATTTTTTTTCCTAATAAACCACCTAGATCATTAATTTCTGCAATTGCTAGTAATTCAGCATCTACGAGATTTTTTTCACTAATTGCCATTGTACCTGTTAAGGAATGTAATATACCTACTTTGATGACCTCTTCTGCCTCTGCCTCGGCAACATTCACAGGAGTATTTGTTGATGTTGAATTTTCCAGATACTGACATGCTTTTAGAAGTGCAATTGAACTTGTACCAATCACACTATTGATTAAAAGTTTACGTCTATTAAATTTATTCATTTATATATGCTCTCATTTATACAATCGATTAGCTAAATATAATAGATTTTTTATCGTCAAGTCTGACTGACAAGAATAGCAATGTTTATACTATTTTGCAGAGAAAAAATATTTCACATTCAGCCTTAATCTTCAAGTATTTTTTCTACACAACCAGAGATCAAACATTGAACTAGAAGATATCTAAGTGTGTATGAGTTCTTAAGTAGCCTTTTTTCGTAACTTTCCCCCATCTACACTTAGAAATAAGTGTAGAAAGCGATAGTCACCTGCTTTGATCATAACTAATCACAAATATAATTAAACCATGCCAAATATTTGAATCATATTAGTCATAACTATTGTAGCGATCGCTGCCTCGGATAGTGAAAAAATAGAGGTAGTTGGAGTTAAAAATCACTGTTAAGATTTGGCCACAAAATAAGATTTTTTTGCGCCCTATTGTTCAATAGTGGAGTCGTTAATTCTAACCGTAATTAGATCTATGGAAATTGCAAATTTTCTGACTTGGTTGATCTTTATCGGACTAATAACTGGCATTGGTATTGGTGCTATGGTATATGCTTATCTTGGACAAGGTAGTGTTTCTATCCTATTCACAGAAATAATATCAACATCTTCATCAATACCAACAGAGGCAGCAGTAAATTTTCAACAAGGATGTGAGGCTTATCAAAGAAATATCAACAAGCTATAGATAAGTTTACTGAAGTTCTCCAGAAAAAATCAACAATTGCTGAGGCTTATCATCATCGAGGTTTGGCATTTGCTAATCTGTGTCAAGATGATGAAAGTGTCGCCAATTTATTGCAGGCAAGAGAATTATTATATATTCAACAAGGAAATCAAGAAGCTATGGCAATTATTAAACAAAATCTGGAGTTATTAAAGGCAAGAAAGGATGCTCGGAAAACTCACAATTAATTAGACATTTTGCCAAACTAAAAGGTCAAATAATAATAAGACAAAAATCATAAACTCTTCTTATTTTCGAATGCCTTGCCCCTGTCGTTGATGTGGGGTATCGCTCTTGACTTACTTCTACAAGCATTCTATGATTTGTGATGTAACTATTTTTGAACAAGTCATAATGGGTTTAGGTATTTTAATTGATGGTCAGTGGGTATCTGAGAGGGAACAAGAGGATTCTCAAGGTAGATTTATTCGCCCTTCTACAACATTTCGGAATAAAATTACTGCAGATGGCTCGAGTGGATTTAAGGCAGAAGCAGGCCGTTATCATCTATATATTTCCTGGGCTTGCCCCTGGGCACATCGAACTGCGATTATGCGTAAGTTAAAGGGTTTGGAAGATGCTATTGGATTGTCTGTTGTAGCAGCAGTAATTGACCAAAATAGTTGGGAATTTTCTGATTCTGAACTGGCATGTATTCCTGATACAGTTAATAATAAAAGCTATCTTTGGCAAGTTTATCTTCAGGCTAAACCTGATTATAGTGGTAGAGTTACTGTGCCTGTACTATGGGATAAAACAACAGGCACAATTGTTAATAATGAATCCCGTGAAATTATTAGAATGTTTGATACGGAGTTTAATGATATTGTAAAAAATGATGTAAATTTATGTCCAGACGATTTAAAAGATAGTATTGAGACAACTATTGATGAGATTTATCAACCTATTAATAATGGTGTTTATCGTGCTGGTTTTGCCGGTAGTCAGTCGGCTTATGAAGATGGAGTCAATGATTTATTTACAGCTTTAGACAAGTGGGAAGATGTCTTGTCAAAACAACGTTATTTGTGTGGCGATCGCCTCACTGAAGCTGATATTTGTATGTTTACTACTTTGCTGCGTTTTGACTTGGTTTATTATGTTCACTTCAAGTGTAATTTACGTCATATTTGGGATTATTCAAATCTCTGGAATTTCCTTAAAGATATTTATCAACATCCAGGAGTAAAAGAAACTTGTAATTTTGACCATATTAAACGGCATTATTACATGAGTCATCCAAAAGTTAATCCTACTAGAATTGTCCCAACTGGTCCGATGATTGATTTAGAATCACCACATAATCGTTATTAATCATTTCCCCTGGTAGCGATGGAACATTAAACCCATAACTCTGTAAAAAATGGGATTGGGTAGGTAGGGTTGAGGAGTCGTAGCTTGCTTCCCGTAAGGGGAACCCAACTTAATTGGCGGGTCAGGTGGCCGACCCCAGTCGGAGCTTTCTTATGTCGGCGACAGGCTCAAGCGTTGAGCCTGTCGCCGACATGTTTCGGCGACAGGCTCAACATGGGGGGACAAATTTAGAATCCCGATCTGCTCCATTACAGAACAGCATTTCGGCACCTCGCCACATGAAACGCTTTTTCTTCCATCCTTGACTCGACAGAGATTTCCGTCATTGTTGCCGACTCACTACTCAAGATTCCTTGAGACTCTGAATTGCTCACCCTGTTGTATCGTCTGAAGTTTTTGAAATGTTTTAGGTGGTTGCCTATACTGGGTCAGGAATTTGTTTTCACATATTGATGAGGCTTAAACACCAATATCACCTCCTTTCCTTTTTGGTTACAGCCTGTCAGGGATAATTTGGCTGTTTCTTGTATAACGCAGTTTAATCGGCAACGCGCGACTATGTTCACCTTTCCATCTCTTTCCCTCCTGCTCCTGACCACCTAATCCCTGGTGGGTGAGCCTACTTTTCGGCCAAAAAGGTAAGTCCTGACCTTTTTGGTCGGCGACCTGTTTTAGCTAAAGCTACTTGTTGAGCCACCTCGCCACATGTTCAGGGAGCCGACCTGCTCAACATGTCGGCGACAGGCTCAAACGGGGTTTGCATTCGGACTGTTTCATTGCTTACTTGAGCCTG
>JAJEAQ010000038.1 GCA_022822685.1 Trichodesmium sp. jk18x7bins.61 | reverse complement strand
ATACCAAATCTGGTTTATTTAGGCTATTTCTCACAAATATCAAAAGCTTTTTATTTGAATAATTTGTTCTTCTTGTCAAGTGTATTATCAAGAAATAATTTCTGACTCAGAAGTTATGATTATTCTGCAAAACCAGATTTGCTATAAACAGCTATTCATTTATTGATTGATTTTCAAATTAGGTTTTTTCGATGGAAGATAAATCAAAGTTACCCTGATGTATTGTTGGTTGCCCCGTTCTGGAACTACATATCTACAAAGTTTCTTAGCAGCCCATCAAGAAATTTTTTTGATCTTGTTTTTCCTAGAAATACATCTTGGCGGCGAATATTTGGAGTGGCTGCACGTCAAGTATAACCAAGATTGACTAATGTATTTTGGAAAGATATTAACCGCCCAGCTCTACTCAAATAGATCCCTAAAAGACCAGTTCTGTTGCAAAAAAAGTTGAAAGACAAAAACCTGATAGCATTATCAGGCGTTAAACAGCAACTCCAAATAGAGATTCAATGAAAACTTTTTGTGAAAGTACATCTTTCCTGTCAACACCCACAATCTGACCTTTTTTGATTGCGTGCAGAATTTATATTCCTTTAATTGTCCTGTTTGCTGTATAAGAAGACTTAGCTCCTAGACTGGCTCTCGTGATTTTTATGATACTTCTATGCTCTTGTTCCAATATATTATTTAGATATTTTACTGGCCTATGAATAGTATTTGAATCTAAAACTTTTTATTCAATTAGTTCGTTAATTGCTGCAGGATAAGCATGATTTTTATCAGAATTTATCACTCTGGGTTGCTGATTATGTCTATCTCTTAACACTTTTTTCAAAAACCTTTTAGCAGCTTTTTTGTCTCTCTTTGGACTAAGTAAAAAGTCCAAAGTATTGCCTTTACTATCCACAGCTCGATACAAATATTTCCATTCTCCTTTAACTTTTATGTAGGTTTCATCTACTCTCCAAGAATCTAAGGTTGGTTGGAGATAACGACGAGTGCGTTTGTCTAGTTCAGGAGAATAAGTGTGAACCCATCTACAAATAGTAGAGTGGTCAACCTTCAGACCTCTCTCTAGCATGATTTCTTTAATGTCTCTGTAACTCAAAGTGTAGCGAAGATACCAACGAACACACAATAGAATCGTCTCACTTTGAAAGTAACGCCACTTGAAAGGTTTTTTGCGAGTTCATAGGAAGCTAGAGTCACAAATAGAAAAACTATTTTTAATTAATTATACACTAATTCTTCTTTTTTGCAACAGAACCTTTTTGATAATATAAAAGTTAAGTATAGAAGTCATAGCTGATTTCTTAATCATCGCTACGATCATCTTCTCTCAATATCCCTTTCTGCCAGCCTGAGGCATATAATCTCTACAAGGATTTTAATCGATACTTTAATATAAAAGGTATCAAAGTCTAGGAATAAATTAGACAACAGGTACATCACATTATTGTTAATTTTGGGTAATTTTTGTACCTCACTCTTCCCAAAAAAAAACAATATTTGTAATTCATCTAAGAGATTGTTTGTAAAACTCAGATGAAATTATTGCGTAGGGTGGGATCTTGTGAAAATATCTCCTTGTACTCACCAGAATTTTAGTTTTCCACCGCAGGCCACCAGAATTAACCACTCTAGCTATCTTAATATTTACTTTTCAAACAATCTCTAACCACTTCTAAGAATGAGGATAGAACTTTTGAGTTTTTGAGCAAAAAAATAGTTTGACAGTCAGTGTTTATTACTCACCCTGACTATGCAATCTTCTATAACTTCCGATGAGAAATTACCCTCGCAGGAACACCAGCGGCTACAGAATAAGGAGGAATATCTTTCATCACTACTGCACCCGCAGAAATGACACTACCTTTACCAATAGTGACACCATCTAAGACTTTAACTCCTGTTCCTAGCCAGCAATCATCTTCAATGACAATACCCTGATAAGAAAGTCCTTGTTCCCTGATAGTAAGATTAGAATCAGAAAAGTTATGACTATTACCGTAAATTCCTGAATGAGAAGAAATCAAACAATCCTGGCCAATTTTAATACCCCTTCCCGAAATACAAGCATAAGGTCCAATATAAGCGCGATCGCCAATTTCTACCTCACCTCCTTGATGAGCGCGAACATCCGCACCACGATCAATTCTGACTTTATTTCCTATTTTCAATGCATTATCTTCTCCACAAGCCTCTAGAGAAGCATTAGAAATGATTTGAATACCATTCAGTGTATTAGATAGGTTCTTGTAAAATTAACGCTTGGTTCGATTTGAACTGATGAACCAACTTTAGCAAAGATAGTTGGATAGATAAAGTTGCGTAATTTGATCCCAAGAGAAAGGGGTACCCATCCTAACAATACTGTGATAATTCGATAGAATCCTTTACTTTTTTTATGAGATTTTTTAGACAAAGAAGCAGATTTTAAACTTAAGCTGGCTTCAGCAACATTCATTGTTTAAATTACCAAAATCAAATCAAATAATATTATAAATCTATTAATTCAAAGACATTGAATACGCCAAGAGCGATTAATTTTGGTTGGTTACGGCGGACAAGTAATTTTTTTGTGAGTAGCAGGAGATGTCCCCGCCTCACCCGCCCTACACAGGAATTTAACCAGATTTTTACAATCACTCTACAGGGCTTGACATTTTCCGCGCTCTCTGCGACTGGAATTCTAGACAGATACTACGCAATAATATCAATCCACGCTGATTCATTTCTTCTGATCTCAAAGCGCCTGCCTGCGTTTCAACCGAGGGATAGAAAACACAGGCTAAAAGCATACTTACCAGCTAGCCGCTGATGGTTGTTTTAGACACCTACTTTAGAAATAGATTTTTCTATCAGTGGCTTACTATCCATATATTCTGGAATTGGTGCGCCCATCAATTCCAAAATTGTGGGAGCTATATCTACTGCATGCATGACCTTCAGGTAAACTTGAGCCGGGAGCAATTTCAGCCCCTTTACCAGTGCAAGGTGTATGACCCCCCAACCTAAAATTTGTATCCCATTCACTTGTTCAGAAATAGCTTCCCCTGGTGCATCAAAAGTTGCAACTCTATATTTATCTCCCAGTGCAAAAAAGAGGGGGTATTCTTCAAAGTTATAAGCTCCTGCACCGCTTGTATAATCGTGTTTAATATCGTAACTTCCTTCTTGAAACTGAATCGGCCCCCAATATCCAGTTTTATTAGGTAGGCATCTTTCTGACAGGATGCCCCACATTCTTTCAGTTATTTTTGTTTCTGTTTCTACTCCACCAACAGTATTATGGAGGCGAGCATAAGTTCCTTGCTCTCTAATTCTACTAATATTTTTTAGATGTCCCTCAGCCATCCATTTTTCGATAATATTTGGATCTGCAGAGTCAATTCCAATCGCAATTACAGGTTTTTCACGACAATCCCCTGGACAAAAGCAATGTTTTTAAGAAGTAAAAAGGACTAGCAAAACTACTTAAATAAAACTCCATTTCACAACTAGCTATTAAGTCAGTTTTAACTGGCATTTATATTTGATGATATGTTGTATCGATCTTCTCAGGCGGCCTAACATGATTTTAGCCACGATCAATGGTTTTTCCCTGGTTTGAGCGCCAATCATTCTGAGCTGACAAATACATAGACAAGAGCCTCTAATTAACGAAATTAAGTAATCTTTTTCTAGCCTAGATTTCGGAATTTGATGCTCAACTTGCATTTGTGGGTTATACCAGATTTCCCAGCCGGCCTTGTGCATATATAACAAGGGTTCATAATCATCTCCTTGAAGCATTGAACCCTTAGTTCTTCCTCCTAAAGTTGGACGATTTGGCACATTTTATAGCCAAGCTTTTTTGCGAATTACCCAAGCAGCAGATGGAGGCAGAATTAACTTTTATGGAGAATATAAATGTGCTTCCAGACCTCTTTCTCTAATTGCTAGAAAAGATTGTATTCTTTCAAAATTTTATGGAGGAGGAACTTCAAAAACTCCATGAATTTGACCACCAAAAACTGCTGCTTGAGGATATTTTTGACCAAATTCATAGGCTGCTGCCACCCAATCAGAGGCAGGTATGACATCATCATCTAGAAAACCTACAAGTTCAGTTTGGGATTCTCTAATTGCTCGCAGTCTAGCAAAAGCAGCTCCTTGTTCTCCTTCAAAACAGTATCTTAAATTATAAAATTCTGAACAATTTTTGCTGTATTATCTTTACTGTTATTATCAATAATTAGGACTTCCACAAAAAAATGTTCGGTGTTGATTTGTTCTCGTAATTTATCAATAACTTTCGGCGGACGATTTTCCCCATTGTAGGTAGGGATAGCCACTGTAAAATCTACCTTTTGCATAAATAATTTTTGAAGTAAGGAACTGGTACTTATTTCATACTTATTTAAGTAGGTTGGTGTTAAAATTCATAGCTATCTAACTAAGTGTAAATCTACTCATCTCACACTTATGATGAAAGTTGGAGTTACTTAAAAATGTTAAATATAGCAAAACTTTTCTAGGCTGACCTACTTAATTTTGTAATTATAGCATTGACATCCTCTCTGGCCTAAAGATGCAGATATTCCCAGCCTACCTAATAATAGTCTCTACCCACTGATTTATCCCAGTCAAATTAGGCGATAGCTGGTTGTGAAAACTGAGAATTAACTAGGTTTAAGTTGAAATTATCTATTTTTTTCCAGTAAATACTAAAGGTTGAGGATAATCTACACCATAACCTTGAGCATAATTGGCTCCTAAGCCTTTAATATTCTCCATGATGCTGGTATTTTCAACAGCTTCTGCAATAGTCTTAATACCCAACTTATAACCTAAAATGTGGATATTTTCTATCCCTCTGAGGTTTTCATTGTTGTTACCAAGTCCTTTGACTAACTTACCATCAATTTTCAGATAATCTATAGGTAGTTGTTTGAAATATTCAGGCATTAAGCTGGCACGACCAACATGATCTAAGGTAAATTGACAACCAATCTCTTTAAAAACACTAATTAATTTTGTCACTTGCTTCATGTTAGCAATGGCAATGGATTCGCTAATTCCTAAACTCACTACCTCTGGTAAAACGTTGTAAATATCAAACTGCTCCCGTAAGAATTCAACAAACTTTTCATCATTAACACTGGCAGCACTAAAATTAATTTCATATACAGAATTACTATTGCTTTCACTCAACCGAGAAAGCTGATCAAACAATTTCTTAATTACCCAGCGTTCGATAGTTCCCATCAAATTGTAACGTTCTGCAATAGGTAGAAATTTTCCAGGTAAGACGATATTTCCTTCTTTATCTTTCAGTCGCAACAGAATTTCTGAATGCTTAATGTCCAAATCTTCACCACTAATAGGCAATATGTTTTGAGCATGAAGACAGAAGCGTTTTTCTTCAAAAGCTGTCGCAATTCCCTCTAACCAATATTCACCTTGAGGCAGTGGTTGATAACTGCGGGCTTCAGCTTTAGCTTCTTGTTGCTTTTGCCACAAGAATAATGGGCTTTTAATTGTATTCCACAAAAGTTCTGTCTTGCAAGCAGCAGCAGTATCAGTTTTGATTGACTTACCCTTTTTAATCAAGTGAAGCACCAATCGCCGAAAGTCATTAGCCATGTAAGCTGGAAAAGCCAATGGTTTCTGCCAACTTTTGAGAGTCATCATTCTGAGGCGATGTCGGCTTAAACCTATACAACGAACCAGCATTAGTAAGTAATCTCTTTTGAGTCGAGAGTTAGGAATTTTGTGCTCAACCACCATAGCAGGGTTATACCAAATTTCCCAACCAGCCTGCTGAATATTGATCAGGGCTTCTAAATCTTCACTTGCTAATCCTGCTTTTTTGCCTTTGTGATTCAAGAATAATGTCTTCGGAACAGATTCTTCCCAAGCTTGTTTCCGAACTACAACTCCAGCACCAGGAGGTAGTATCTTATGTTCGGGATTGTAAAGATGCGCTTGATTTCCTCGTTCTACAATTGCTAAAAAACAAGCTATTTCTTGAAAGTTTTCAGGCAGATTTGATTGTGAATCTTGTTCAAAAAAGTTTCCGTGGAGCTGAGAGCCAAAAGCACCTACTTGAGGATGGTTTTTACCAAAAGCATAAGCTTGAGCAACCCATTCAGGCCGCGCGTAAGTTGTCATCATCTAGAAAACCAATAAATTCTCCTTTGGCTTTTTCAACTGCTCTTTGTCGGGCAAATGCAGCTCCTTGCTTTGGGGCGAAAGCATATCTGAGTGGAACCGATTGAGGCCAATTAGGTTGATAAGATTCTACTATTTCGGCAGTGATGTCTGTACTGTTGTTGTCAACTACAATCACTTCCCATGAGAAGTTTTCGGTATTTATTTGTAACTTTTATCTGTCTAATACATCTGGTAAACGAGTTTCGCCGTTATAAGTAGGGATAGCAACTGTAAAATCAACTCTGCCCATTTTTTTATACCTTAACTAAAATTTTGTGTGTTGTTATAGAAACTTTTGTGATTAGGTAAAACTAATATTTCAAATCATCAAACCCATTATCTAGATGCAATAATCTGGTTGCATGGATTTTTATTCAGACCTTTATTAGCCTCATATCTGTAAATATACTTCCGTATTTGCTTTTTTTTATGAAGAATCGGTGAAGATTATTTAGAGAATTGTAAGTTTTCTGTGAAGATACTTGAATATCAATCAATTACACTTAAGAGTATATACACTTGAATCCTCATCTCTTGGTTGATCCTTTTTTAAGTATCACTACAGATTTTTGATGGCTCAAATCTGACAAAACCCCATTAATATATGTTTTTAGCAATTATTAAAATATTTATATTATTTTTATATTTATGTAAATATTTATTACGTGAATAAATGGGTATTTGCCATGACAGTAAATATATAGATATGCAGCCACCATTACGGATAGTTGATTTCCTAAGTGTTATTTATGGTACATGGACTTGGGCGAAAGTAATCATTTTGTAACTTTATAGTAGTAGATGTAGCGATCGCTTTTTCCCATCAAGCCGATTGATCATTTTTGGCAAGAGATTTGTCTTTCGATTTTGGCTAAGATTGGCCTTCGTCTTGACAGAGCATCATGCTGATTGTTGCCCAGGCTCATCAGTTTTTGTTTGGATGAACAAACTGGCGCTCAAAGAAGCGCTCTCCCGGTAGGGGAGCGTCGGGATGAGAGCCTGGGTTATGTTTTCTTCCGCCTCTACAAACAAAATGCACGCACCTCTTGACAAGCAGGAAGTATTTTGCTACCATCTGTATCTACACAGGGGGAGGATATAACCTCTGTCTAAACCGCAATCAAAACCCCGCCCGTCCCGGCGGGGTTTTATCGGTTGAGCCACCTCGCCACATGAAAGAAGAATCCCGCGTTGTCGCCTAAGCGCAACGGAGTGAGTATGTCAAAAAGCTATGCGAATATTACAAATAGTACCATCTATCTCCCTGGTCTATGGTGGTCCTAGCCAAATGGTTTTAGGACTTTCTACTGCTCTTGCTGCTCAAAATGTTGATGTTACTATTCTGACTACGGATTCTAACGGAGATGCAGGACAACCACCTTTAGATGTTCCCCTTGAGCAACCTGTTGCACAAAATGGTTATCAAATTCGTTATTTTCGTTGTTCTCCTTTCCGTCGTTATAAGTTTTCTCTGAAGTTATTACAATGGTTAAATCAACATGCTGCTGAGTTTGATTTGGCTCATATTCATGCTCTCTTTTCTCCAGTAACTACTATTGCTGCGACTGTTGCTAGAGCTAATCATATACCCTATATTTTAAGACCTTTAGGTACTTTGGATCCTGCTGATTTACGTAAGAAAAAACTACTCAAAAAAATTTATGTTTCTCTGCTAGAAAAACAGAATATTGATCGGGCTGCTGCACTTCATTTTACGAGCCTACAAGAAGCAAAAGTTTCTCAAAGGTTTGGCTTATTGACACGAGATTTAGTAATTCCTTTAGGAGTTAACCCTCCAGAAAATATTCAAGATGAGCAAAAGTTAGTTACTTATCTTCAATCTCAAGCTATAGAAGTGAAACATCCAATAATTTTGTTTATGTCTCGAATTGAACCCAAGAAAGGCTTGGATTTATTATTACCTGCTTTAGAAAAGTTATTAGTAGAAGGAATAGATTTTCAATTTATCTTAGCAGGTGCAAATCCTCAAGATCCTAATTACGAGGCTAAAATTAGATCACAAATAGAAGCTTCTCCTCTGGCTAAATGTACAAAAATCACAGGGTTTGTTACGGGGAAAATCAAGACAACTTTATTACAGGTAGCTGATGTGTTTGTATTGCCTTCTTATTATGAGAATTTTGGCATGGCAGTGGCAGAAGCAATGGTAGCAGGTACTCCAGTAGTTATTTCAGATCAAGTTCATATTTGTCAAGATGTGGCGAATGCAGAAGCTGGTTGGGTTGGTAGTTGTGAAATAGGAGATATGGCTGCTTTGATTAAGTCAGCTTTACATAATGAAGCAGAAAGAAAACGACGAGGCTCTAATGCTCAAGAGTTGGCCAGAAAAAACTATAGTTGGGAAGCGATCGCCACACAAACTATCCAAGCTTACCAAGAAATTATCGCCTGTTAAGAGGCTGATCAAACAATTCAAAATGAGAGGAAACACCGAGTAATTACCCTCTAATATCAAATCCGCAGATGTTATACCATTTCACGAAAATCAAAATCATGCCTTCCCAAATCAAAAGCGCGAAGCGTTGCGAGGGAAGCGAAGCAATCTTTGATTTACTTGAAAGCTTTAATTGAGCATCATTCTACTAAATTCAAGTCAGGTTATTTAAACAGATTTGCTCTAATCATTCTGGTATATCTACAGTTAAAAATGCTTGAGACAACCACTTTTTATCTAGTTTGGATAATTTTGATTATTTCTATGACTTCCCAGACTTTCTTTTAGTAACCTGATGATTTTCAGACCTAGCTTTAAAAATAGCTGAAGCTGTTTCTGTAGACATACCTAATGTTTTAAATAAATGAGTTAAAAATAATTGTTCTTTGCCAGATAAAACTCCATCTACTAGAATTAGGTCGGTAGCTAGTGTAAAAGCTGTTTCTTTATACTCAGGATGCAGTGCATCATTAGCTATCGCGACTAAATTATTCATCCCTTTTTCACTAAGTGTATTAAACAACCTATCGAGCAGAGTTGTTATTTGTTTTTCTGAATAGCTTTTAAACATTTCCATTTGAGACAACAGTACTAGAACTTGTTCTATTTCTTGATCTAAAAGATAACCATCAGAAGCAATTGCAGATACGGCAATAGCTGCCATTGCTTCTGTTTGTGAGAACACAACCCGATTTGCATTGTAAGCTCCAAATACCTTATTCAATAAACTCATTTTAGGTATTGCCTCCCAATTTATTGTTTCTTGACTTTTTTATTATTTTATCTGGAAAAACAGCTTTCTACAGCTTATCTTGTATATCACAGGATTTTTTTGTCAACATTTTTTCTGTGCTTAATAATTTTAGAGATTTATTAAATTAATATTAAGAATATTCAAGCTGTAGGAAAACTCTGAATAGAAGACTATACCTCTGACATAAGTAAATCAAAAAATCAGAAACAAGATAAATTGATGATTTCTGTATAGTAATTTCTTTTAATTTCAGTTTGACTATAATTATACTCAGTACTTTATTTTTTTTTTAAATATTCAGAAAAACTTTTTGAGTCAATCTAACTCTTTTTTATATTTTTTAACTCATATCTAATATCAGATTCGGTTTAATACTGATCAATAAAAAATAACGAAGAGCGAAAGGGTCACCTGTAGGAGCGTCACGAGGAGTAAGGCAGAAGAGTTCTATCATGTCCCGATGATTATTGATAATTAAGCATCCCCAGTTTGAGGCCACCAGAAATCAGGTTAACCCTTAAAAAAATTAATGATTGGGTAGAAAAAAAGAGAAGATATATTTGACTCTCCTGCTCTCTTCATCATCACTGTAGAACTGGACATAATATTAGAAGTGGATTTAGTATAATTTCATTTTCATCAATAAAAACTGCTATACAAATGACAAAGTATATCTCTCAAAAAATTTCCTGATCTGAGCTTCACCTAATTGCCAAAAACCAAAATTGTTCCTCAAATGAAAAATAGGAGAGCTGGAGATTAAGCAGTCAAAAGTGATTCTCTCCTAGGGACTGAACACTAACTACTCAATACTGATGTAACTATCTTTTTTGAATTTGGTATTATGATTTTTAAATTGATTAACAAACTCATTAATTTTATGTAAATACTCATCACCAGCAGTAGCAAAAATATGATGATGACCTGCATCTGGAACAATGTATAAGTCTTTGATTTCAGCAGGAGCAACTTCAAATAGTTGTTCGCTCATATAGGCAGGAACTGAATCATCTGCTGTACCATGAATCAACAGAATTGGTATATCTAATTTCTTTAATTTTTTGATGGAGTCAAATTTTTGATGTAGGAGTAATTTAGCAGGGAAAATTCTATAAATACCTCCCAAATAATGAATCATATTTTCTATGGAAGTAAAAGAACCTTCAATAACTAATCCTGCCATTTGTGGATGTCTTGTAGCTAATTCAATAGCGATCGCCCCCCCTAAAGAATGACCATAAACAAGTATATCTTGTGGACTAATTTGGCGTTGATGAACTAAATAATTCCAGGCTATTTCTGCATCTTGATCAACCTGTGCTTCACTAGGAAAATTTCCTATACTGCGTCCGTAACTTCGATAATCTACTAATAAGATATCAAAACCTAATTTGTGAAATGGATCAGCTTGTTCAAGATTAGCTCCTATATTGATAGCATTACCATGCAAATATAAAAGTACACCTTTAAAACTTGAGGCATCAGAATTATGAGGTATCCACCATCCATGTATTTTCTCTAACTTACCTTTTTCCTGGGATATAGGTAACCAAACATCTTCGTAGAAGAGATTGATATTTTCCGGTGTTATTTTTACTGCTGAACTAGGTAAAAAAATGAATCGCTGTTGCATAAACACCAAAAATATACAGGCACAAAGATAGACGATCGCTAAAACTGCCCCAACAATTAACAGCCACTTTACAACAAAAACAAGATCAAATTGCCACATAATACAAATCAGCAGTTAGGAACTTCCAATTGAAGAAGACAGAAGGCAGAAGGAATTCGGGAGAAATTGCCTGGGTATTGAGCAGCCGCTCATTAAAATAGCACCCTAATTACTTCCTCCCTTCCTTGAATTTAGAACAAACTCAGATCCTCAAATCGAAACCTTTAAATTCCTGAGTAGATTTTTTATGACTTTTCAGTTCAGATTCTACTATTAGTTTTGAGGGAGCAAAAATTGATGAATTATCTATAGTTTGTTTGACTGGTATAGAATGTACAAAACCACCTGTTTTTTTTTGAGGTTAACGTGCTTCACCAAAACTATTAAAGCTGAGGTTTAAGTTTGTACCAATTATGAGATTGTTCATAAACATAAGCCACTTCCAATAGTAAAGATTCTTGCAGAACATTACTAATTAATTGCATACCAATAGGTAGCCCTTTTTGATCAAAGCCACAGGGTAAATTCAAAGCAGGTAAACCAGCCAAATTAACTGGGATAGTCATTAAGTCAGACAAATACATACTTAGTGGATCATCAGTTTTTTCTCCCGCTTTAAATGCTGTGGTTGGAGAAGTAGGGCAAGCCAGAACATCTACTTGAGCAAAAGCTTTGTCAAAATCTTCTTTAATTAAAGTACGGACTTTTTGAGCTTTAAGATAATAAGCATCATAATATCCAGCCGACAAAGTATAAGTGCCAATCATAATTCGGCGTTTAACTTCTGAACCAAAACCTTCAGCACGAGTTTTAGCATACATATCCAAGAGGTTTTCCGACTTAGGAACACGGAAACCGTATTTCACCCCATCATAGCGTGCTAAATTTGCCGAAGCTTCTGATGGAGCAATAATATAGTAAGTGGGCAAACCATAACGGAACCGGGGACAAGAAACTATCTGAATTTCTGCACCCAACTCTTGCAGCACTTCCATTGCTTTAGTTACAGACTGATTCACTAATGGGTCTAAACCTTCACCAAAAGTTTCTTTAATTAGGCCAATTCTAATTTTACCTTTAGGTCTTAAATTAGGTTTAAGCTGCTTGGAATAGTCTGGGATAGAAACATTAAGACTGGTAGAGTCTTTAGGGTCATAACCCGCGATCGCCTGCAACAAAACCGCAGTATCTTGAACCGTTCTAGCAAATGGCCCTATTTGATCCAGAGAAGAGGCATAAGCCACCAACCCATAGCGAGAAACCAGACCATAAGTGGGCTTCATTCCCACCACTCCACAAAAAGATGCTGGTTGACGAATAGAGCCACCTGTATCTGACCCCAATGCCACTACTGCCTCGTCAGATGCGACTGCCGCTGCCGAACCCCCAGAAGAGCCTCCTGGCACTCGTTCTAGGTCCCAAGGGTTAGCCGTAACTTGATAGGCGGAATTTTCCGTTGAACTGCCCATAGCAAATTCATCCAGATTTGTCTTACCTAAAATTACTGCACCAGCATCCAAAAGTTTTTGAGTGACTGTAGATTCATATGGAGGAATAAAATTTTCCAGTATCTTAGAACCACAAGTAGTCGGGATGCCTTGGGTACACATATTGTCCTTGACTGCGATCGGTATCCCTGCTAGCGGCCCAATTTCTTCTCTAGCAGCAATTTTGGCATCCACCTGACGAGCCTGAGCCAAAGCCTTGTCTGCCGTAACACAGATAAAGCTTTTCAACTTTGGCTCTAACTGACTAATGCGCTTGAGAGCTTCTTGGGTAATTTCTACAGCAGAGCGTTCTTTATTTATGAGTTGTTGATGTAGCTCGCTAATGGATGCCATGCTTATACCATCTAATCATTAGATAACGTTAAATTGAATTTACTACTCTCGTGACTTCAGTCACGGGGATTCTAAGCGGATACTACACAAGGGGATTAATCCGTGTTGCTTCATTTTTTTCTGAGCTGACTACAGTTTTAAGCGAAAGGCAGAAATCTGCTGTCAAAAGGGGGAAGCCAATCCACTGTAATCCTTGATTCGTATTGCCGCTTTTCCAAGCATACCAAAGCTTGATTAAATTCTCTCGGCCTGGTCGATTTTTTTTGTAGGTATAGGTTGCTCTTAGACGGGGATTAGAAAGTAGGGAATCCTGCCAAGTAACTTAAACAGGAATTACGCAAAAAACACTATATATGAATTTTATACTATTGCACAACACTATATATAGCGTTTACTCTCCAAAAATGCGTAAGTCCTGTTAAATTTTCTCCGGAAATTCCCACAAACAGGTAGAGAAATGAGAGGAATTCTGTGATTCCCAGGTAGGAGGTATGCCACCAAAAGCTCGTTTACAACCATATCTGACGATAGAAGAACTGAAAAATCGCTATCGACAAGCCCCAGATACCATTGAATCTCGTCGCTGGCATCTCCTGCTTTTAGTTGCTCAACAATGGTCTATTAGAAAGGCTGCTCAAGTCGTTGGACTTAACTACGATTATGCTAAAGAAATTGTTGGGCGCTATAACCGAGAAGGACCAAATTCTGTGAGAAATCGCAGCAAAGACCGTCAACCACCACCAGCTAAATCTTTGTTGACGGCAGCTCAACAAAAGGAGCTTTCAGATGCTTTACAAGGGCCCGCTCCTGATGGTGGGAGATGGTCTGGTCCAAAGGTAGCTGATTGGATTGCTAAAAAAACAGGTCGCGATTATGTCTGGCCTCAACGAGGATGGGATTACCTGAAACGATTGGGGATTGAATGGAGAAATAATTGAAACTCTTCCGTTAGCTCTAACAATGATAATGGGAGATTTTTGTAGCTTTACAGATTCCCTCTTTATGATACCAAGCAATTGACATCTCCCGGCGTTGAAACAGCTGGGATTCTGTGGTTCCCTCTCCGCAAATGGGACACTGAAAATTTTTCAGTGTGGGGCAACTCCGGTGAGTCAGCTAAAAAATCCCATTTTTTCTAGGGAATAATCATCATTACTCCTAACCCCTATTTCCAAACTCCAACTTTGGCTACTAACTGTCCAAAAAACGGTCAAAATAGGGAAGTTTGCCCCTTGTGCCCCTCTACCCATGATGTATGAAAGTTGTGGCCTACACATTCAAAATGGTATGACAGTTGCACTCAGTCTGAGAATGCGATCGCATCCCAATTAACTATGTATTCATTTATCAGAAAAATATTTAGTATTGCTTAGAAGCGATCGCTTTTTAGTTTCTCAAACCTGAATCAAGTAAACTCTTGTACTATAAGATCAATTTCAATAAGTTTGAGGCAGTAATACTGAGGAACAGGTGTACCTAAGGTAGGCAAAAAACCTAAGAATCTATCTCACTATTGTTCAAACCCTTATATTAAGCTAATGAAAAAACAATGAAATCCCCAAAGAGCGTATTAGTGGGATAGACTCAAATTTATTGTATAGCAACCGCCAAGACGATTAGGACGCTAATCGCCAGACATACTCAATGGCATCTCGTAAGCAATCAAAATTTTCTAGATAGAACTCCGTTCCGCGTCAGCGGAACGTAACTAGAGGGTTATGCCATTATTAGGCGCTCCCTATCTATAAAATACTACTTCTATTCTATTAACTAACGGCTCTGGCGACTGCTATAATATTTTAACCAGAGATTTTCAGGAGCATAAAGAAGCGATCGCTGCTTATAATCGAGCAATTCAATTAAAGTCTGATTTTGTTGATGCTTGGATTGGTAAAGGGGAAGCTCTTTATCGTTTAAAGCGTTATCAAGAAGCTAGAGAAGCAGCCCAACAAGCGCTAAAACTCAAGCCCTACGATCCAGAATTGTCTAGTTTTTTAAATGCTTTGGATGAAAAGAATTTACGGCCTGATTCTGTAGAGTGGATACCAAATCAAACTCAGCTATAAATCAGAGATTATCTTCGTAGCAAACAACGTAATTTCTTGTGGTAAGAAATTTATAGCTTTTCCATGTTGTTGTTCGTAGTTGCGATGCGGCGCCAGTTAGATCATGTCTGTTTATTTATTACTTATTACTTAGAGCCGAATTATCACGCGCTTCATCCGGACATGATATTAATTTGTGGATAGCATTGCCGGGGGAAAGTTTTAAAGCAATCAAACCAACCCCATATCTAACATGCCAATACTAAAGAGACTCCTGATATTTGACCAAAAATTCCCAGATATAATCATAACCATCAACGCCAATTACTGGCAAATTTTCTGAGGGGTTCTGATTTAAAATTTGATTGAAATCTTCTCCTAGTTGACCTTTTAATACAATCATTAATCCAGCAGTTTTTCGCCACTCGTTCGCTCCAATTTGCTCTAAAAGATACATACTCAAACTACCTGAAAAAATTGCTGGCTCTAGGTTTTGTAAACTATAGTAAGCTTGAGCAAGATAAGCTAAATTTAATCCTTGAAGATATAGATCGCCAGAATATTGAGCGGCTGGCCAACCACCTGCTAAATATAACAGCGCATCTTCAGGCTTTTCTAAGACCATAAATGCAATTCCCAGACTGCTAAAACAGAGAGATTTACTCTGAGCATCACCTAAATTTTCGGATAATTTTAAACCCTGTTGTAAATAGTTAATTGCACTTTCATAAATCTCTGCTTCTCTCACCTCTTGTTGTCTGGCTTGGAAAACTTCACTAAAACCTAAATTCGCCAGAGCATTTGCTTCTCCTCTGCGATCGCCTATCTGTCGCGAAAACATTAAAGCTCTTTGACTATAGTTAATTGCTTCAGTATAATCTTGCATCCTGACACAAGTCCGACTCAAATGATTCAGATTAGCAATTTCACATAACTTATCCTCTGTCTCTTGTGCGATTTCTAAAGCTTTTTTATGAAAATCTATCGCCTTTAAATATTTTCCTAAAGTCTGCTGAGAGTAACCCAATAGAGTTAAAATTCTGGCCTTAGCTTGAGTACCTTTGACTTGCTTTAAAGGTTCATCTAAATAGCCCAAAGCATTCTTAAGATATTCCCCAGAAAAAGAAGCAAAAATCCCTCCATAGAGTGGAAAATATTCCTTTTGAGAAAAGGTACGGAGAATTTGCCTGGTTACCTGAACACAAATATTTCTTAAACTAGGTCGAGCCTGAAAGCCATTAGCTAACTGACACCAAATAGCAGTAAAAGTTAAAAAAGTAGAAATAGATAATTTCGCCCCCACTTGAGCATTATAAATTAACTTATCAAACCATTCTACTAATCCTCTTTGTAAACATTGTAAAATTACTGCTAATTCAACTAAATTACTCACTTCCATACTAGCTTGACTAGCAAATTATACAATTGATTTTTCCAATGCAATACTATTAAACAAAGCTTCTGGAAAACTGCTATTTACCTGTTTAGCCCACAATACCCATGGACCTCTTTGCTCCGGAGTACCACCAAATCCCAGTTGTCCTCGACTTTGATCATACATCCAACTAACTAGATAAGTTTGCAGTCGCTGCCAAGCCTCAAGCCCTTTAGTAATACCTGTTGAAAACTGCTGCAAGTCTTTTTCTAGATTTTGGTTAGTAGTTTGAAACTGTTGCTGATGCAGGGTTTGAGCAAGTTTCTGTAGTTGATTGAGAGATAAAGGTTGTTTTTGGTTGGGATTGATCGCGTTTAATAAAGTAGTGAGGCGATCGCTTTCCCTTGATTCATCATTAACAATTTGTTGCACATAGGAGATGATCGCTTCTTGAGTCTGATTTTCTTTTTCCCACCGTTTCCACTCTCCTTGGATAGTTTTTAATGCCCGCAAACGACGGTTAGCTTTTGCTTGTTTTAACTCATCAGTTTCTGTATCTACCTGATTTTGAGTAGTGTTAAGACCTTCATCAAAACAACGATCAAAGATTTCTCCTGTACCGGTGCCAATTTCTTTAACCAGCATTTGATATACTTGTTCCTTAGAACGAATTTGACCTTTGAGGGTAATTTCCACAATGTGGTCAATCAGATTGAGGTAGCGATCGCGCCAATAAATAGATTCTGTCATCTTCAATCGTATTAATTATTTATTATGCTACTGTAATGCCATACATCAAATTCATAGTGTGAGCTTCTTGCTCAAGCAAGTTGACTACTG
>JAJEAQ010000482.1 GCA_022822685.1 Trichodesmium sp. jk18x7bins.61 | reverse complement strand
ACCATAAATTTTTGCCCTCTTACTTCTCCCAATGCTTTAGATAGATTCATACCGGCACCATTGTTTTTAGACTTTTCATTCCATAGATATTCACAAAGATTAAAGCTGATTAACTTGGCAATGAGAGAAATCAGAAAACTGATTAATATATAAATTACAAATAAAGGATAAAGTCCACCAATCTTGCCAAACAAAATATAAACTATGACTTGTTCTTCCAACATATTTGGCAACATACTTACTACATAGAAAAAGATAATCCAGCTGACACAAGTAGAAATTAAATTTATTATAGTTGCATATTCAACACTAACTTTTGGTATAAAATTCAGTCGGAGTTGAAAAACAAATGATTCGATGGCAATTACCATCAATAATATTAATGATTGAGAAAAAATTGCCTTCAAAGGTAAAATAGTTAAATCCATAGCTAATGTTAAGACACAAATAAAATAAAATAGGCTTCAATTTTTATAACTTTTTGTATGATCTATTACTAGATAATTAAGAGACTGTTTGTTAAGTAAATATTAAGATAGCTAAAGTGTTTAATTCTGATGGGTTACGGCGGACAACTAAAATTATGATCAGTGCCTGGAGATATTGACCCCAGGGCCGATCCTACACCTGATGGGTTACGGCGGACAACTAAAATTATGATCAGTGCCTGGAGATATTTCCGCCTAACCCATCCTACACCTAACTTTTTGTATGATCTATTAGTAGATAATTAACTCGCTGCACTCGACAGGTGCTGCACTATAAAATAATAGACCTCTGGCGAAACTGAAAGTAAAATAAATTACTATACAGAGATGATCAATTTTTCTGGCTTTTAACTTTTTATTTTTGACTTTTGACTTAATTCAAATAATTACTTATGAGAAGAAACGGGATTGGTATACGCACAGCACAAGCCATGTCAGAACGAATTGAGGGGCAAATTCATGTTTATGATGGAGCCAGTAAGGGTAAATCCCAGGCAGCCTTAGGAGTAGTGTTACGTTCCATAGGGCTAGGGATACATTCTGACTCTCCAACCAGAGTTTTACTACTCAGATTTCTGAAAGGTCCAGATCGCTCTTATGATGAAGATGCTGCCATAGAAGCATTACAAAAAGGCTTTCCTCATCTTATAGATCAAGTCCGTACAGGTCGAACTGAATATTTTGGCCCAGATGAAATTATTAAATTCGACCGTCAAGAAGCCCAACGTGGTTGGGATGTGGCCAAGGGAGCGATCGCTTCTAACCTTTACTCAGTTGTAGTTTTGGATGAATTAAATCCCGTCTTAGATTTAGGTTTATTACCAGTAGACGAAGTTATCCACAATATTAAGAATAAACCAGAAAAATTAGAAATTATCGCTACAGGTCGCGGAACTCCTCAAGCTTTACTCGATATTGCTGACTTACATTCAGAAATGAAGCCTCACCAACACCCAACTGCTCAAGCCCATGGTATTACTGGAATCGAAATTTATACTGGTGCTGGTAAGGGTAAATCTACCAGTGCTTTAGGTAAAGCATTACAAGCAATTGGTAGGGGTATTAGTCAAGACAAATCTCATCGAGTTCTGATTCTGCAATGGCTCAAAGGTGGCATTGGTTATACAGAAGATGCAGCGATCGCTGCTTTGCGCCAAAGCTATCCTAATTTGGTGGATCATCAACGTTGTGGAGGAGATGCCATTGTTTGGCGTGGACAACAAAAAGAAATAGATTATGTTGAAGCAGAAAGAGGTTGGGAAATAGCTAGAGCAGCTATTGCTTCTGGTTTATATAAAACTATTATCTTGGATGAACTTAATCCGACTGTAGATTTAGAATTATTACCAGTAGATATAATAGTTGAAGCTTTATTACGCAAACCAAAAGATACAGAGATAATTATTACTGGTCGTTGTCTCAATCCACCAGCATATTTTGATTTTGCTAGCGTTCATTCAGAGATTTTCTGTCATAAACATTATGCTAATCATGGAGTGGAATTAAAGCGCGGAGTTGATTTTTAGAAGACTTAAGTAAGGAGGAGAAAGAATATAAAATAAAAAGGTAAACCTTTCAACCATTTTATGAATTGAGCAGTAATAATGACGGTAAGGATACAGTCAGTGTTTTAGCCAGGCTCTACCATTACTATACAGGACTACCAAAATGACTACTAATATCATGTTCAGTCAAACACTTAATATTAGGTTTGTAGTTGGGATGTTGCGCCTCAAATATATAGCGGATTCGAGGTTGATGAAGTACAGTAGCAGGAGTTTATAAAAGAGTTTTTGAAGTGTTTAGTATTCACGAAATTCTCAACTACTAAAATTCATGTACCAAGTTTATATGAAATATGTTGTATCTCTGGCGCTTGCATCGCAACTACGAACAAAAACTTTTTTATTACTTATTATCTGAACATGGTATAAAACTCTAATCAGTGTAACGATCGCCTTGATGAAGTTAGTATCAAATATCTGATAAATCTGCAATAAATGCTCTTTTCTCTTCCACCCCAAAAATTAGAATTATCACCAAATGATGTTAATGTCTGGAGTGCCAATCTCAAATTACCTCTATTACAAATTGAGCAATTCTCAAAAATATTATCCTCAGATGAAATAGATAGAGCCAACAAATTTTATTTTGAACGAGATAAAAATCGTTTTATTGTTGCTAGAGGAACACTCAGGAAAATTCTCAGCCTTTACTTAAATATTGAATCTCATAAATTAAAATTTTCTTATAGCGATCGCGGTAAACCAAATTTGCCATCTTCTTCTATATTATTTAATTTATCTCACTCTCAAGATTTAGCTTTATATGCTATTACCACAGTTAATCTGATCGGAATTGATTTAGAATATATTCGTCCTCTGGCTGATGCTGAAAGTTTGGCTAAACGTTTCTTTTCTCCTCAAGAATACAATCTGATTAGTCAGCTTCCTCCTCAACAGCAGCCAGAAATTTTCTTCAAAATGTGGACTTGTAAAGAAGCTTATTTAAAAGCCACTGGAGATGGGTTAGCAGGTGGGTTGGAAAAGGTAGAAGTTTTTTTTACCCCTGAACAACCAATAAGGTTTTTGAATATTAATGGAGATGTTCAAGAAGCCTCCCGTTGGTATTTATATCAGTTTATTCCTCAATCTAATTATATTGCTGCTGTGGCAGCGGTGGGGAAAAGTCAAAATTTGAGTTTTTATCAGATAAATCAGCATGAAATGTAGTTTAGCATACTGATTCGTTTCATGCTCAAACGGTTAGCGTTGTAGCTACCGCTAGGCAACCCCATCGCGCAGCAGAACGGATGTTCTATCCCTACTAATACTTCATAATTCTCGACAAACAGCCTCTTACATTAAATAGGCTGTAGTATAAAGGTTTGAGCTAATTTATTTCGGCAAATTTCAGACTAATAAGGATGGGAATGCGGATTTTGGCTGGAGCGCAATAAAAAAAATTCACGGTTAATGTACAACAACCTAGAATAAGTTAAGTGTAAAACCTAAACTATCTTTTTTAGAGGAGAAAAGAATGTACAGCCACATGCAATTACCAAAGCCAAAAGTAAAGATTCCGTTATTAGAATCGAAAAGTCAGGCAACCAAGACAAGCATAGCACAGGAGATAATTTCAGAAAATCAAACATTGTCAAATCCAGGATTCAAAAGCATATGCGCTCAAATATGAAGAAATCAAGAACAGGCTCCTCAAATTATACAGACAAAGACAATACAGTTGGCAGGTGATGAAGAACTGACGACGTCGGAAATAGAACTCTGCAAACAAGAGATTTCACGATTAAAACAGGAAATGTCTAATTTGAAAAGTAAAAGGGTAAAAGTGTCTGACCAATTTGAAATTTTGAAAAACTTAATTCACGCATTACAGCAACAAAACGACCGTCAAGTTGACATTTATTCAATAATTAACTCTCAAATAGGCATTCATATGTCAGTTACTACGTTTCTCAGAAAATTACCCACACTTAAATTAGACTCATTAAGCTCAGGGGATATTTCAAAATTCAATCATTCGGTAGCTAAAGATCTGAAGAATTTGTATGATTCTAACTTAACTAATGCTACAGAGGTAATACCTAACCAGACTGTAAATGTGTCACCTGCCCCTATAGATAATTTACCTGTTCAACACAGAGAGACGCCACCAATAGCATCCCATCAAAGGCGACTCTCTACAGAAGAAGTTCC
>JAJEAQ010000451.1 GCA_022822685.1 Trichodesmium sp. jk18x7bins.61 | reverse complement strand
CTCACGCCAAATCATCTGAGGCAGGTAGTCTTTAATTAGTGGGAAATTCAGATCCGCCAGTAATTGATTCTAACTACTGAATTCTTTATTCTGAGTCCTTTTTCAACCTCGTAATTAAGATATTAGCGACCGCTCAACATCAACCATTTTAGGGAATTTCACTCTTGATTTAAAAATAAAATTCAAAAAAATGAGACATGACTAACACAATTATGTCTTTTTAAATTTCTCAAACCCCTTGCATAAACTTGATCAAGTTAGGCAACATAGTAATGGAATTAGAGATGAGTCTATATTCAGAAAGAATTAGACTTTCTCAGTAGTAATTAAAAAAACAAATTAGTAATGATTTATAGTACAAAGTGGTCAACAATTACCTGGTTGAGGATGAATTAGTGTGGCCAACTGCCACTAATTGAAAACCACTAAAATGCAAATTTGCTAGAGGTTTATACCGAATCATGGTCAGGCAGCATGACTGTTGATCTGTTTCATAAATTAGCATCAGGAGCAAGAAACAAATGAATACAGCGGTCGAAAAAACCTTATCATTTATTTTGATTATTTTGATTGGCTTTTTTCAGAAATAGAGTTGTTAAAAAAGAAGAATTGCAGGTAATTAAAGCCATAATTCTTAGTATTGCATTACCTGCAACTATATTCATCATACTGTTAAAAGTCAAATTTGATTTGGCACTTTTATTTTTACCATTAATAGTGCTGTGCTGCAATTTCCTATTTTTAGGAGCTTGTTTTTTGTTTTTACCAAAACTAGGCTTTCCACTAGATACATCAGATGGAACAACTATGATGATGTTAATGCCTTCTTTTGCACCTTTTCTTTCTTGTTTTCCTTACATTTCAGAATATCTTAGGGAAGAGTCTTTGGCATGGGCGTCTATAGCTGATGTTGGTAATAAAATATTTGTTCTGATTTTTCTATATATTTTAGCCATGAATTGGTATTCTTGTCACCAGGAAAATAAGTCATTTAATTGGTAGCAAAAAATAGGAAATTTAATAAATATTTATTACAAGAACCGATAAATTTAGTTATGATTTTAGGCTTAATGATGATCGGGTTTGGTTTAACATTCAATTCATTGCCATTTTTTATTCAAACCGCGTTTGAACGCTTAAGTAGTTTAACGACACCAATGATTTTATTGTACATAGGAATAGTAGTTAAAATTGGAGGTAAAAAAACTAAGGAAAATTATATCTTTACTATTTTGGCGTACAGGTTTATCTTTTTGTTTAAGTGGCATAATTATCTTGTTGTTTCCGATTAGTTCTGTTGAGATGATTCTATTAACCGTGCTTTTCCCGTTGAGTTCTTGTAGTTTTTTTAGTTATGCCCATATGTGTACCTTTGATTTACTTGAAAAAGAATTTATTGATTCAACAAAACAAGAGCCATTATTCGATCTCGAACTAGCACTAACCGTCTTAGCTATTTCTCTACCTTTGTCCAGTATGATTATTTTAACTGTTTGCCTTTTACCAGATTTTTTTTTACTAATTCGACCAATTTATTAGCTACTGGTTGTTTATTGCTTATAGTACCTGTTTTGTTATCATTTAGAAGCTATAATTCTACAAATAAATTAAGTTTCTCTAATATAGAATTTGATTTGTATAAACCTGTAGGTAAAGTTTTCGATCCTACTAATTTTTCAATTAATCAATGGGGAAGTAGAGAAAAGAATACTCAAGACACTATACTTGAGTATGGCGATCGCAAAACCGAGGATAGGTCTGAAAGGTAAAAAATTATGGAAATAAATTCTATATCTCCAGTTGTATTAATTATTCTAGATATTTGGGGTTATCGGTAAGAATAAAGTCAGGTAATGATATTACTGTGGGTGAGACATCTTTAAATTAAGTATAAAAGGTAAAAAATTATGGAAATAAATTCTATATCTCCGGTTGTATTAATTATTCTAGATGGTTGGGGTTATCGGGAAGAAAAAGAAGGTAATGCCATTGCTGTCGGCGAAACACCTATAATGGATAGCCTTTGGCAAGCTTATCCCAAAACTTTGATTCAAGCTTCTGGGAAAGCAGTAGGTTTGCCAGATGGACAAATGGGTAATTCAGAGGTTGGTCACTTAAATATTGGAGCAGGGCGAGTTGTTCCCCAGGAATTAGTGAGAATTTCTGACGCTATAGAGGATGGTTCGATTGCAGATAATGAGGCTATTGGAAGGATTTGTCAGGATGTTAGTGAACGTAATTCTAAACTACACTTAGTAGGTTTATGTTCTCCGGGTGGAGTCCATTCCCACATAAACCATCTATTAGGTTTGCTAGAAATGGCCAAGGCCAAGGGAATTTCTGATGTTTGTATTCATGCCATTACTGATGGACGTGATACAAATCCAAAATCAGGAGTTCAGGTACTTAAACAGATAGAATATCATACTAATCAAATTGGCTTAGGTCGAATTGCTACTGTTAGTGGTCGCTATTATGCCATGGATCGGGATAAGCGGTGGGATAGAATTCAAAAAGCTTATGATGTAATGACTAAAGATGGTTATGGAGTAGGTCGTTCTGCTTCTGATTTACTGCAACAATCATATACTGAGGGTATAACAGATGAATTTGTCATTCCAATTAGAGTCACTCCTGGAGCTGTAGAAGCGGGAGATGGAATAATTTTCTTTAATTTTCGTCCTGATCGAGCCCGTCAATTGACTCAAGCCTTTGTAGATCCAAATTTTAAAGGATTTGAGCGCCAACAAATTCAACCATTCACATTTTTAACTTTTACTCAGTATGATCCTAATTTCCCAGTTTTAGTCGCTTTTAAACCTCAAAATTTGAATAATATTCTGGGACAGGTAATTTCTGAAAATAGTCTGCGCCAGTTACGGACTGCTGAAACTGAAAAGTATGCTCATGTAACTTACTTTTTTAATGGGGGTTTAGAACAACCATATGAGAGGGAAGATAGAGGATTAATTCAAAGTCCAATGGTTTCTCATTACGATGAAGCACCAGAAATGTCTGCACAAGAGGTGACAGAAGTAGCGATCGCGGCGGTGCAAAAGCAAATCTATTCTTTAATAGTAATTAACTATGCTAACCCTGATATGGTAGGTCATACAGGGGTGATGGATGCAGCGGTGAATGCAATTGAAACAGTTGACCATTGTTTAGGAAAACTTCTAGAGAGTATTAGTAAAGTTGGTGGGACAACAATAATCACTGCTGACCATGGAAATGCTGAATATATGTGGGACGAGGCTGGAAATCCTTGGACAGCTCACACGACAAATTTAGTCCCATTTATATTAGTCGAGGGAGATGGACGAAAAATTCCTGGTCATGGAACGGATGTAGTTTTACGAGAGAATGGGTGTTTGGCAGATGTAGCACCAACTATCTTAGAAATTCTACAGTTGCCTCAACCTCCTGAGATGACAGGAAAGTCAATGATTGAAAAAGCAGAGTATGATATTAAACAAAATAGTACTCCTGTGCGAGTTGGTTTATCTTAGGGATTTCTCAGAAATAAATTATCTATTATGAGAGATGTGGCCACACCTCATCAACAAAACTCGTGATGTTTTTTTGATCTGACTACTAGCTCCGGAGGCGGTTAACTGGTAAAATTGCGAGAATCACAAAGCTATGAAAGTTATTCAACTTGCCGAAATTATCTGGATTATATCTGCTATGGGTATTATTGTATTTGTCTTATTACACAGCCCTAAAGGTGATGGGATCGGAGGGATTGGTGGACAAGCTCAATTATTTACTAGCACTAAGAGTGCAGAAATAACTTTGAATCGGATTACTTGGACTCTATCTGTGATGTTTATGGGTCTAACTGTAATTCTTAGTGCAGGATGGTTAGCAAATTGAACAAACTCTGCTCATATATTGTTGGCTCTTACTTTACTCTATATTTGTCTCAAACTTAATTGAAATGACTATAAATAGGTAAAGGTACTGGTTTAGGGCTATCTATTGGTTATCAAATTATTGTTGAAAAACATGGCGGTAAGTTATTATGTTATTCTCAACCAGGAGAGGGTTCGGAGTTTATTATTCAGATTCCAATTAGACAGAAAATGTGTCAAATAGCATAGGATATAGCATTTCTATTTGGATTGTGTAGAAAATATCCACCGAATTAGGGAATCAGGAATAGAGGTAAGAGTTTGAGGCTTTTGATAAATTTTTGTATTTTTTACAGGGCAAACAGCGCTAAATTTATTGTGGAACGGCGATAACTCCATATTTGCCCACCCTACTAATTCCCACCTATTAACTAATTAAAACTATAGCCCTAAAGCGCAACTAAGAATTTGACTTTACCGAACATGAATAACCATTTCTCTGTCGGCAGAATTACTAGCATAAAAATTATCATCCACTAAGAAATTTATTACCACAATTGCGATCGCAAAACGTCCCGATAATTTGGCTCAACTGGGGAAATCGCCCCGACTTACTCAATATTAGCGCCGGATTGCGCCATGTTTATAACCCCGCTGGTGGAGGTATAGGCTTAGGGGTTCCACCGCAAAAAAATCATGCCCCTGTATTTACTGAAGGTAGTTGGGCAGCAGCAGTAGTTGATGAATAATATCATGTCCGGCAAATTAACCATAATATAAGAGAGTATTTATGAAACCGTTTTAGTAAATCTATCCCGATATAGGAAGGCGTGATTAGCTAGACTCTAAAGGTCGCGATAGAAGTCAGTTCCGCTTTGCGAACGACTTCCAGCCCCCTGAGGCGAACGTCAAAAATCCCTCAGCCAGGCCATCTACTCAATACCTTGGCGATCGCGACCAAACTTTCTGAATATTTATTTGAGAAACGGTCTCTAAGCGGCCAGTTCAGACCACCAGTAAAAATTGGTTAAACCACGAATAAAATCAGGCTGGTCAATGATTTGGCGACAGCGCTTAACTAACACCTCTTCCACCTCGTCTAGACTGCCAAAATCTCTATTGGCAATTGATTCATCTGTAAGTGTCCACAAACCCTCTGGTGGTTGTCATTCAGGAGAGTGGGAAGGTAAAAATTCCCAATGTATACCATTTGGCACTTTTACTTGTAGGCTTTGATGCCACCCTGCTTGCTCAATCACTAAAACCACCTGTTTATGAGTACCGATGGGAAACTGTTGAGCAAAATCTGCAAGTACCTTGTTATACCATGGGTGAAAAAAGAATGTTACAAATGAGTTTCTGGAAGTCTATCCCAGTGGGGGCGCGTGCTATAGCAGTGATTCTTCAAATTGGTATTAAATAATTGGATGTTGACATAGGGTAATATCCACCAATATGTTCTCCCAGTCTGGGGGTGAACAAAACCATAAACCCACAACCATTGAAAACCCCAATTCACTCTGGCGGTAGGTACTGTCCATTCATCAACCTAAATACGTCGAATTATCGGTTTGAGACCAACTCTGTGTTCCTCCATAGCCCATACTTCTACC
>JAJEAQ010000492.1 GCA_022822685.1 Trichodesmium sp. jk18x7bins.61 | reverse complement strand
AGTGCGCCTATACGTTTTAGCTCTGATTGAGTCCTGTTGCCAGCTTCACTCTGGGTTCCGGGTATGGTTCCCGAACTGTGGCCAGATAGGGATTCACGCCTTCCTTAGCGGGTAGGACTAGCTTTGCAGCTTCACCCACATTCTTAACTCAGTTATCCGCCATGTGTGGGAACACATGGGCTGGACTCTAGCCATACACTCCTAGTTGCTAGGAGTTCCTGCTAGAAACGAACCGCACTGCTCATAAGCATTTAAAAATAACTAGGCAGCGCGAACAGTAGGCCACTCTCTTGACCGAAAAATTTTGTCTCAAGTCTCCCCCTAGAGGGGGGAATTTTTAGGTTGATTTTATAGCAATAAATGTGCTATGATCCTGTTAATAGAAAAGGAAATATTTCCCACCAGTAAAAACTGTAATTGGTTTGAGAGGCATTGATACTATGATTGAGCTAACACTCTAGAAGCAGTAGCTACACCTTCCCTTGGAGTAAAACATTCATATCCCAATTCCTGCAAAGCAACTTCTAAAGCGGCGATCGCGCTCATCACTTCACGTTCACTGACAAAACCCAGATGTCCAATTCGGAAGATTTGGCCTTTGAGATGCTCTTGTCCACCAGCCAAAGCAATATCAAAACGTTTTTTCATAATCGCCCTTATTTTCTCTGCATCTACTTCTGGTGGCGGAGCAACTGCTGTAATAGCAGGGCTAGCTGCTTCATCTGGGCTTAATAGAGGTAGCTGTAAAGCTTTGACTGCTGCACGAGTTGTCTTCATTAAACGCTGATGCCGAGCAAAGATATTCTCTAATCCTTCATTCTTCATCATTTTCAGCGTAGCTTGCAAGGCAAAGAATAGATTTACTGGTGGGGTAAAGGGTGTACTATTTTTAGCTGCATCTTTACGATACTTACCTAAGTCCAGATAGTAACGTGGTAACTTAGCGGTTTCATATGCACTCCAAGCTTTAGCACCAACTGCAACAAAACCTAAGCCAGGAGGTATCATGTATCCTTTCTGAGAGCCTGAAGCAACAACATCGAGAGCTAATTCATCTACTGGTAAGTCAACTGCCCCAATACTTGTAACAGCATCTACTATGATTAACGCTTCACCATGAGCTTTAACATAACTATTAATAGTTTTTATATCATTCAGAACACCTGTAGAAGTTTCGCTCTGGGTGACAATAACTGCTTTGATTTTTTTATCTTGATCTGCTTCTAGTTGTTGACGAAAATTTTCTGGAGCCAGAGGTTTGCCCCATTCTGCTGTGATTTTCTCAACTTGGAGACCATAAGCTGTCGCTACTTCTGCCCAGCGATCGCCAAATTTACCATTACATCCACATAGTACGTGATCGCCAGGACTTAAAAAGTTAATTATACCAGCTTCCATAGCCCCAGTACCACTAGATGCTAGGATTAGTACATCATTTTTTGTTTGATGTAGCCATTTGAGATTTTCTGTCACCTCTGCCATAATTTTGGAAAAGTCACTGCTTCTATGGCCTATTGGGTGTTTCGCCATAGCTAGTAATGCTGTTTCTGGTACTGGAGTCGGCCCCGGAATCATTAACATCAGTTTATCATCCATAGTATTTTCTCCCCTTATTTTCTTTGACTTGATGTAGCTTCTATGTTTATTTATAATCAAGCATCTCATCGAAAAAACTTACTTTTTTTTTAAGATTCTTGAAGTGAGAAATTTTAGTATTTTATCTTTTTAAGTTGGCAATCTATAATTTCATATTTTTTCTTTTATTACCTAAATACGCAGATAACTGATGAAATTTAATATTTTTCAGCTTCATTCAAAGACCAGTGATACTCTCTTGGTAAATTTGCTTGTTGGCAATTTTATTCTAATTGTTTTTGCAATGCTAAAGCTTTCCTAATAGTAATAATAATTTCTTGCACTTTTTCATATTGCTTTGTTTTATAGTCTAATGCTATAATTGTATTTCTTTCTAATAATTGGAGTAGTAGTTCATAATAAACTCGGGAGGGAAAAGGTATTGGTTCCATTAGGTTGCTCCCCAGTATCTTTGTCAATGATTCGTGAACAGTAAAAGTGCTAAAAGCTATACTGGGTAGTATTTTTTGTTGATATTCAAAATTAAAGCGCTATCTAGAATCAAGTATTAAGTAAGTAGGCGTTAGCGCGGCCTGTTCAGGTCGCCGACAGGCTCAACCATTTCGAAAACTTCAGACGATACAACAGGATAAACCCAAAAGAATCTTAAGGGAGAAACCTTAAGTAGGTCAGCCTTAAGTAGTGAGTCGGCAACAAAGACGGAACTCTCTGTCGGGTAAAGGATGGGAGAAAAAGCGTTTGAGCCTGTCGGCGACCTGAACATGGGAAAGATGCTCAGACAAAAGAAACATAAGGTCGACAAAAGTTAGATGTCAAAAATGACAAAGGTCGTTGAAGGACAATTGAATGGAGCAATCCAGGAAATTGTTAAGAATCTTAGATCAAGAATCTTTGCAGCAAGAACTTGGTCTAAAAACCAAAAGTTAAGGGCTGGAAGTGAGACTTGAGTGGAATGATGGGAAACTGTCACGTTCCGTTCAAGCCTCACTTCCAGCCTTTTAACTTGGATTTTGAATGTACCTGTTGCCTCCTAGAGTCGGAGCTTTCTTATAATGAGTAGGCGTTTTGGCCAGTCTTCAGGGAGTAAAGGGTCGTCTGGACTGGCTTGGACTTTGACTTGAGCCTGTCGCCGACATGAATATGTGTCTGATAATAGGTGTGCTACTGATATTATGAAGTAGGAATGTTTGACTTTTCCCTCTTCTACCAATCCCTTGACACATAAATGTCCAATCAACCCCTTTATACTTTTTGAAGTATCTATCTTTTACCCATTTTTTTCCTTGATTGAGCCTGTCGCCGACATGAAAGGGATGTGGGATTTTTGCCCAACGCCAGAGGTATTGAAACACTCGATGATGAATGTAATCGAAGGTTTCTTTGCTAACTACTCCTCTGTAGTAATTAGCAAAACCATGGATTCGTGGATTCAGTTTTTGGATTATTCTTGATTGTTCTTCTGTTTGACTTTCTGATCAGATTTTTCCTATCTTTCTGCCAAATTCTAGAACTTTTTCTTTCTGAGGTTTAATCAATGATTGGCCATTGTAGTGACGTAGATTGAATCCTAGAAAATCAACTCCATCACTTTCATGTCGGCGACAGCCGAAATTTGAACTATCCTGGTTTTCTCGGAGCTGATTTCTAGTCCTCTTTTTGAGCACTATTGTTTAATCTGGATCAGTATCCTTTCTAAAGATTCCTGATCTTTTGCTGTGACTACAAAGTCATCTGCGTATCGAATGATGCCATGCTTTGGGTTGATTGTTTTGATATGTGTTTCGCGCCCCGTGCCATCCAATATTGGCTAATAATGGACTTATCACTCCACCCTGTGGAGTACCTGTTTGTGTTAGGCATTTATTTCCTTTGTCCTGAGGGAAGTTCCTCTGAAAGAGGCTAAATCCTGCTTTTAACCATCTTTCAATTAGTTCCTTTTTTGGAGTGTTAATTGTGTTTAGGATGGTTTCTGGAAATGGTTTCCCCACCTCGCCACATGTTTCGGCCGTCGCCGACATGAACATGTAGCTTCAGCTAAAAATCGAAGCAGCCTTTGATATCAGCGTCTAGAACCCATGTGTGTCCGCCTTTTATTCCTCGTCTTAAGTGAATAAAACATTGTTCTATGGCGTCTTGACAACTTCTACCAGGAAGGAAACCATAGGAATTGGCTTCAAATTCGGCTTCCCATTGGGGTTCTAGTATGTTTTTAACTATTGCTTGTGGGATTCTATCCTTTACGGTAGGGATTCCGAGTGGACGTTTCTTGCCATTGGTTTTTGGTATATAAACTCTTTTTGTAGGTAGTGCTTTGGTGGGCATCGGACCAGAGTAGGCAAGTTTGACTCCCTGTGCCTAGAACCCCAATGGAAAACAGAGTTTTCCATTGGGGTTCTAGGGTGTATTTATTACCTCCTGATCTATTCCCGCTGTAGGCTTGACTGTGTTTACCTGAGTA
>JAJEAQ010000054.1 GCA_022822685.1 Trichodesmium sp. jk18x7bins.61 | reverse complement strand
GTCATCCCGTGGGCACCTAGGTGTTGAGGCTGTGGCTGAGGTGATAAGTTTTGTTGTGGCAGAAAATTCCGGTATGAGCCTTCCTCTACAAGCTCCTTTATTTGTTCAAAAGTTATTTCTAGATTTAAAACCTGTCGCATGTTTTGATATATTTCCCTAATGCTTTGATCGCTAGTATCTTGATATACCTGTATGAATCCTGGAAGTAGTTCTTTTGCGACTTCTATTGGATTGCTTCGTAAAGATAACTGGGATTGAGCAGAAACAGCAGATGTAGTTACTTGAGAAGCACTAGAGACTGTATTTGTATCTGAGTGTGCTCTTTTAATATTGCCATCATGTGTTTCTGTTGCAGTGGCTCTCTTTCTCTTCTGTGACATCCCACGTATACCCGTTTGTAGTGCCCCTGTTTGGGGTGGAGTAGAAGCAGGAGTAATCCCTGACAGATTCGGTTGTTGAGATAATGATGGGAAACTTTGGGGAATTGTCGGCTGATATCGTGGTGTTGTTTGGGGTGGAGTAGAAGCAGGAGTAATCCCTGGCAGATTCGGTTGTTGAGATAATGATGGGTTTAAACTTTGGAGAATTGTCGGCAGATTTTGTGGTGTTGTTTGGGGTGGAGTAGAAGTTAGTGTCGTCGATGGAATGGCTTGAGACGTGGGGTTCGATTGTCCTGAAGTCTGGGTAGAGTTCTGTTCAAAATCATGCCAAAATCTTCCTACTGTGGCTGAGCTTACATACTCTCCTATGATTGAGCTGATTTCTTCAGCGATCTCATGAAAGCTATGATTGTTGAGTCGCCGATCTGAAATCAATTCTTGGTAATTCTTTAGTAAGTTTTTTTTGCCTCCTATTTTCTTCGGGACTATCTTAGGGTCATGCCCTTGAGCAAACCTGCTTATCGTGTTTCGATTAATGCGCCGTCCTGTTATTTCATAGATTTTGTCAGAGATTTGCTGCCAACTCATTTTCTTTTCTTTTCGCAATTTTAAAATCAATTCTTTGTTAGCTTCTAATACCTTTCTGTCATCATCGGGTGCCAACTGTATTGACTTAGCCTGTATAGTTTGAGGAGTCTGTTTTGAACTTTTCCATAGAGGAGCGAATACACTTCTGAATTCTACTCTTGACGGTTGTTCCCCAACGGCAAAATTATTCTGTGCTGCTATTGTATCAGTAGTTTTACTTTTAGGCGTTGACGCCAAATTCAGTAGAGTTAATGATGGTTTTTTGAGTAATTGTGGTTGATACATTCGAAACTCCTATGAGAAATTTACGGTGAATATGTACTTATTCTAGGTTTTTGTACAAAAACCGTAATTTTTTTGTTGCGCTTCTTGCTAACCATCTGAAAAAGTCAGCTATGAGACAATTAATTCTGATTTGCAAAAAATTTCTTTCAGCCCCCAGATTTTGTAGAAAAATGACCAAGCAAAAATTGTGACTACTGAAGCAGGTTATTTGATTTTTGATGATACACTTATGGACTGTTTGTCAAGTAAATATTAAGGTAGCTAGAGTGTTTAATTCTGATGGCCGGCGGCGGATAACTAAAATGATCATAAGTGCAAGGAAATATTTCTGCTTAATACTAAATCCGGCGCACCCAAGGAGCTTTATTACTAGGGGTAAAGCAGAGGGCACAAGGGTTAGAAGGGAATTTTACAAAATTCCCTAGGCCTCATTCGGGAGTCGCTTCCCTTGCCTCATTCGGGAGTCGCTTCCCTTTCATAACAGGATTGAGTATCAATCGCCAATTATTTATTAGCTTTTCTAAACCGGATTTGGTATAACTCATCCTACCAAGGAATTTAATCTGAGTTTGACAAACAACCTCTGATCGACAAAAAGTCTTCAAAAAAAATTGAACTTGTTCGACGTCAATATAGTAGCAACCCACATACAGTAATTAATGGAGTAGGAGTAATTAAGAGACTGTTTTTCAAGTAAATATTAAGGTTTAATTATGATTGGTTACGGCGGATAACTAAAATTATGGTGAGTACGAGGAGAGCTGGGCCTTTAACCCATCCCACGTCAGAATTTAATCTGAGTTTGACAAACAATCTCTAATTGCTGATATTTTCATCCCCAAAAGTCCTGGAAGTAAAAATATTTTTGAGAGCAGACTTAACGGTAGGATATTGATACTCAAAGCCAAAAGCTTGAGTCTGCTTTGGTAAAACTTTTTGGCCTGACAAAACTACCACAGCACCATCTCCCAACAAGATCTCAATGGCAAAATCAGGTACAGGTAACCATGAAGGCCGATTTAAAGTTGCTCCTAAATCTTGACAAAATTCTCCCATTTGTACAGGGTTAGGAGCTGTAGCGTTAAATACTCCTTGCATTTCCGCCTGTCGTAAGGAATACAAAATCAAGCCAACTAAATCATCAAGATGTACCCAAGAAAACCATTGTTTACCACTGCCAATTGGCCCACCAGCAAATAACTTAAATGGAGTGATCATTTTCGAGATAGTTCCCCCCATACCGAGAACAATACCGATACGTAAAATCACCAACCTCACACCTACGTCTTTTACAGGTTGGGCAGCCGACTCCCAAACTCGACAAACCTCAGCCAGAAAGTCATCCCCACTAGAACTCGTTTCATCAAAAGTTGCTGTATGGTGGGTGCCATAATAACCAATTGCTGATCCACTTACTAATACAGATGGCTTGGAATTAGCTTTAGCGATCGCCTCAACCAACTTCTCAGTAGTTATTTTGCGACTATCAATAATCTCCTGCTTTCGGCTCTGGCTCCAACGCTGCTCGGCAATTCCAGTGCCCGCCAAATTAACCACTCCATCACACCCATCTATCGCCTGCTGCCAAGCACCTGATTGTTTGGGTTGGTAGGCAACTATGTCTAAGTTAGGATAAGCTGAAAAAGGAAAAATCCGTTTAGCTTTCTGTGGGTGGCGGGTGAAAACTAATACTTCTTGGCCCTCTGAATGCAGGCGTTCGACTAAGCGACTGCCCACAAATCCTGTTGCTCCTGTTATAGCTACTTTCATTACTTGGCATACTCCCCATGGTGCGCGATTGCGACACAGCGGGATTATTCTTTGAGCCTGTCGCCGACATGTTTCAGGTCGCCACATGTTTCGTGGCGAGGTGGCTCAACCGAAATACTATCGATGGCGATTTAGACAGAGGTGATGTCCTCCCCCTGTGTATATGGGGATTTTAACGAAATACATCTTGCTTGTCAAGAGGAGTGTGTGTCTTAATTTGTAGTGGTGTCCCTAGGCTGACACTGGCTCTCATCCCGACACACAACAATCGCCGAGAGCGCCATACTTCCCGCCAATTTGTTCAAACTCTATTTGCAATACTTATTTTCTGTTGAAAAAAATAGCGATGAAAAAATCACACTTTTTAATTGCTGGTGCTGCAATCTTGGCAGCAGGCGGTATTGCTACATATATCTACTTGAGAAATGTAGCGCTGAAGGTATCTAGCCCTCTTGGTAGTGCCCAGATTGTACCTGAAGCTACGATTATGGCCACTTTCTTCTACCCTAATCAACAAGCTTTAACTAATTTACAACAGTTTGGTACTCCTGAAGCCAGAAAGTTAATTAGTCAAGGTTATGCAGAATTTCAGCAGGAAAATTTTGCCCAAACAAGTATTGATTGGGAAAAGGACCTCAAACCTTGGCTGGGAGGAGTTATGTTAGCTGTTGTACCTGGTGAAACTGGCCAAGATAGGGAGCCTGTAAATATTTTGATGGTGGTGGGGATTAAAAATAAGTTGGAGGCTTTGAAGTTTGCTAGTAAGTTGAAAGGAGAAGGGGAAGCTAAGATTATAGAGAGGCAATATCAGGGGGTGAAATATCAGGAGGTTACTGATGAAAGTGGGAAAACTTTTAATGCGACGATTTTGGGAGATTATTTAGTGATCGCTCCGGTAGCAGCAGCGGTTGAGGATGCTATTGATACGTTTCAAGGGCAAGCTTCTTTGGCAATGAGGAAAGATGCGGCTGAGAGTTTACAGCAGAGTGTCGGAGTGAAGAATGCGATCGCGACAATTTTTGTGCCTAATTATAGTCAGTTGATGACAACATTTGTGGATGATTTACCGGAAAAGGATAAGTTACCTGCTGCCACTAGGGAGCAATTACAACAGGTAGATTCTCTGGTGATGAGAATCGGGGTTGATGATGGAGGTGTGCGATTACGGGCAGTGACTAAGTTAAATTCTGCATTATTACCTGTGGAGCAGACTCAACCTGTATCGGGTGAGGTTTTGCAAAGGTTTCCGGCGGAGACGATGATGTTGATTAGTGGCATGGGTATTAGTAAGACTTGGTCGCAGTTTGTGGCACAGGCGCAGGAAGATCGGAATTTACAGGAAATTTTGGATACAGTCAGGAAGACGTTTCAGAGTGTGGATTGGGATGCGGATAGAGAAGTGTTTAGTTGGATGGATGGAGAGTTTGCTGTAGGTTTGATTCCATCAAATCAGGGGATATTGGCACAGAGTGGAGTTGGTGGTGCGGTGGTGTTGGATACGAGCGATCGTTCTACGGCGGAACAGGTTTTGCAGAAGTTGAATATGATGGCGATAGAGAATGCTGGTGTGGCGATAAAGGAGAAAAAGGTGGATGGGAAAGCCGTTATAGAGTGGCAAATGCCTTCTTTGGGTACATTTTTAGGTTATGGGTGGTTAGATGATGATTCTTTGTTTGTGGCTTTTGGGGAGCCGTTAATTGAGATGATGACGACTATGCCTGAGAATAGTTTGATTAGTAGTAAGGGTTTTGAGGAGATTGCGGGTTCTTTACCTGTGCCGAATCAGGGTTATTTTTATTTAGATATGGAGCAGGCTATGGCTTTGGTAAATCGTTATCCTGTGGCCTATATCACTATACCACAGGATATAAGAGCGATTTTTGGTTCGATTCGAGGTATTGGGATGACAGGAAGTTGGTCTGATGATTTGACTTGGGAAATGGAGATATTGTTGGCTTTGAAGTCGCAGGATTGATTTGTTGAGCCTGCTGTAGAGACTGACTGGGTTTAGTTGCCACCTCGCTGATGACAGGATTTTTGTGACTTTTTTGCCGGCGTTGCTGACATTGGGTATGATACTAAATCCGGTGATGAAAGCGAAGCGACTCCCCCGGGAGGCAAGCGTAGCTCCTCCCGAATGAGGCCAAGGGAATTTTGTAAAATTCCCTTCTAAACCTTCAGCTCCCGCTGCCTTTATCAATTAACAATTGTCAATTGTCTTTGGTTTAAGATGGAAAATGCTTTTCCCGGCAAGTTTTGAGCATTTGAGGGTCAAAAATAATTGGGAGAAAATGAATACTTTTAACTTCCCTAAAATAGAACAGAATTGGCACAGTCGGCCAGCAGATTTCCCAATTTAGCCAATCTTGATCAGGAAAGTTTCGTAATAATTTCTCGGAACGGTATATTTATAGAGCTGTATCGGTAAATTTTAGACGGATGGTTGCTGTTTGAAATAATAGAAAGATTCCCAGTATAGCGATCGCTATACCTACCCACTTTTGTGCAAAAGCTAAAGGTAATGAGTTGATGAGTAGGAATAAAGGAATTTTATAACTGGGAATAAGCTCAATAGTTTGTGAAGTTTCTGATGTAGAAATAGTAGTCATAACTTAAAGTCAATTTCAATAAATATTACTACAATGTTTTGGGCGGTAAGGCTAGAAAAGTGGGCTGAGCAGCCTGCGCGCATACTATTTATTATTGGTTTAAATAACTCAATATTTAACCACCTTACGAGCAATTAATAACTTTTGACTTTTGAATTCGGTGTCAGGTAGGCAAAGGACTCCAAATTTATGATGGCTCCACATAACTCAATATTTGCCCACCCTACTAAAAATTGGCTACAAGATAATTATCTTTCAAGTTACCAAGGCCTCAAAATTAAAGTTTAGAAACCTTGCATCATTGTTCCACCTATACCTTGGAACATTGCCCAAGAAAGAAAGAAGTTAAAGATAAAGATAGATATTAAGGTTGTGACAACGGCTGTCGTTGTAGATTGTCCTACACCTTTAGCCCCCCCAGTTGTGCTTAAACCCCAACTTGTACCAATTACAGCGATTAGAACACCAAATACGATTGATTTAGTCAATCCACTGCATAAATCCCATAGAGTCAGAAACTCATGGACAGAATCCATAAACAGACTTTGGGGAATATCATATTGATTAACTGCAATCATTAGTCCTCCTAGTATTGCAGCTACCAAACATAATAAAGTTAAGATTGGCATCATTACAGCACAAGCAATAACTCTAGGAATCACTAAATAATCTACAGGATCTGTTTTTAGCATATATAGAGCATCAATTTGCTCTGTTACCTTCATGGTACCAATTTCCGCAGCAAATGCCGAACCGATTCTTCCAGCGACAACAACTGCTGTTAGCACAGGGCTTAGTTCTCTAGATAAAGTTACAGCCAACAAACCTCCAACCATATTAGCTGCACCAAAAGAGATAAATTCTCGGGCTACCTGAATCGTAAATACCATACCTACAAAACTAGCTGTCAGTAAGACAATCAGTAATGATTCTGGACCTACTATCACCATTTGCTCGATGGTATTCCGACGATTAATTTTTCCTTGTAGTAAATGGACAACTACTTGGCCTGCTAAATATGCAGCAGCCAACATTCGTTGTCCCCATAAACCTAAACTGAATTGAACAGAAATTTTACTCAATAGAAATTAATAAATTAGAAGACTAAACAAAAACAATGAGAAAAATTTACCAATCTTCAACAAGATTTTTTAACTAACATTGAAGTTTTCTGACAGACTGACTGATTTTGAGCGATCGCTCTCTATCTTAGAAAAAGGTTAACCAAATTAGGCTAACTTACTTAGGTTAACCTACTACTTAGGTGGCACTCTAACTGAACTTATTATGGTTATATTTATGAATATTTTGCCTAATTTTCTACTTTCTTTACTACTTACAAGTATATTTAGCTTTGTCATTCCGATTATGTTTATTGGGGTGAGCTGGACTAGCTGTGCCTTAATTAGTCATCTTCCTAGTTTACAGAGAATTGGTCAATCTGGTATTGCCCAAATCAGGCATTTATTGGCCACATTTGGGGATGGCCATCCGTGGCAAGGATGTTTAGTGATTGCTGTTACCTGTAGTGTAGTAGGAGCAATATTTGATACTTATGTTTTGTGTCAAAATCCACGCGGACATTAGCTGAGGAGCCAGAGTTGCCCCAAGGTGACTAAGGGTGCTTTCACCATGAGGGAGGGCATCAACTGGAGTCTAAACCACAATCGATAATATTTCGGTTTCGCCTGTCGCGCCAGGCTCAAAGAAGAATCCCGCGGTGCTCCCTTAAGCGCACCATCGGGAGTATGTCAAAAATACTGATAATCAAGGAAAAAAATGAAAAACAATTCCAACAGACAAAACTCTCAAAAAACCCAAGGTAACAAAACTGCATTAGTGGTTACCAACTCGAAGTTGCAAAATCAAAAGTTGAACTTAGACAAACTGACGGATGAAGAATTGGAAAAAGTGGCCGGGGCTAATTGTTGTCCTTTCAGTACGTGGTAACTATCGTCACAAATAGGAAAAAGAGATAGTTAGGAGTTATCATACAGCTAGTAGGGTGGGCAAATATTAAATTATCACCGAACCTCGATAAATTTGGAGTTTTTTTGCCCACCTGACATACACCTATTTCTCAGTTTTACCGCCTCAAACTTTGTAGCAATATTTCTTAAAGGCAACAGGCAAGAGAAACGACGTATGGTGGATCAAATCCCCAACCATAGGGCGTGCCTCTTGCTTTTTTGCCTTCTGCGCCTTTAACACTGCTTTGCCAGGGGTGGGGGGAAATTTTAGAGCTGATCGAATATTATTGAGTGTCCGACTAATTCACTAATTAATTTACCTGTGCCTACCTCCCAAAATTTAACTTGCCTGGCGAGAAGATAAGCGCTCTCCCGGTAGGGGAGCGTCGGGATGAGAGCCTGCGCTATTTTTTGGATAAATAGTTGATATGAATATACTTTTTAGCATCTAAATGCTCATATTATCCTTGAAAAAACCTGGTAAAAATGTTATAAGAGTCAACATAAAACCAACCCCAAACAACCAACACACAAACACAAACACAAACTCCAACCCCATAAACACCCTTCATGTAGAGAAGTCCCTCAAAAAATAACTATTTTTAGGAAGCGCGGAAGCGCGGGAAAGAGCAGTCGGCGCTCTCAATAGCCGAACTACTGGTAGAGCAGAAGGGGAGAGAATTAGCCCCAAATCCCTACTCCCTACTCCCAATTCCCATACTAACTAGCTCAAAATCACCACAAAGCAAT
>JAJEAQ010000512.1 GCA_022822685.1 Trichodesmium sp. jk18x7bins.61 | reverse complement strand
ATAGGGAATAGAGATTATGTAAAACTGTACCTCACCATCCTGAAAAGTGCTGTATATTTTCCTTCTTCCTATGTCGTTAATTTAATGAAAATCAGATAAAAATCTGATAATATTTCGATGAAAATCAATATTTCTATCTTGAGAACCTAGTATCATATATATTAGTATCAATATTCCTTAGTAAATTTTGTATATGATTGTGATGAATAACTCAGAAGAAACAACAGAAAAAAAGCCCAAGCCAAACAAGTTACTCAAACCAATCTTAATTATTCTTGTAGTTGCAATTTTCCTAATAGTTGCTCAGAAATATTTTAATGCTCAACAACTATTAAAAAGTACCCTAGATTGGATTGATACACTCGGTCCTTGGGGTCCCATAGTTTTCATTATTACCTATATTTTGGCCACAGTTTTATTCCTTCCTGGTTCACTACTAACTCTCGGTGCCGGTTTGTTATTTGGCCCTATTTCTGGCTCCATCTATGTTTCCATCGCTGCAACTCTAGGTGCAACTTGTGCTTTTTTAGTAGGTCGTTATGTAGCACGAGGTTGGGTTTCCAAACAAATAGAGGGAAATGAAAAATTTAAAGCTATTGACGAAGCCGTTGCTGAGGAGGGATGGAAAATTGTCGGGCTAACTCGCTTGTCTCCCATTTTTCCCTTTAATCTACTCAACTATTCTTTTGGTTTAACTCAAGTATCTTTACGAGACTATTTTTTTGCTTCTTGGATTGGAATGATGCCAGGAACAGCAATGTATGTATATCTGGGTTCCCTAGCTGGTAGCTTGGCAACTTTGGGTACAGAAGGGCGAGCGCGCACGACAGCAGAATGGATTCTCTATGGAGTAGGTTTACTAGCTACAATAGCCGTAACTGTTTATGTAACGAAAATTGCTAAAAAAGCCCTAGAAAAGAAAATTTCGTAATTTCTCAGTTTAGTAGTGCAGGTATAAAAATAGAGCTTTATACTAAAAACCATGAAAGTTAGGAAAGACACGATATACAAACAATTTCTGGCACCATTGCTCAATAACTTTCTGATTGATAAAGAAGCTATAGAAGATTTTAGTCATAGTATAGACTGGGAGGCTCACAGCGATCGCCTCACCAACCCTAACCTAGTTTATCCTAAATACTACAGCTCTCAAAACTTCCATGGCAATGAAGGAGGTTATTTAACTATAACTGCAGCAGTTACCTACGATCCGATTACTCAATATGCTTTGCCGCCAAACGAGATTTGGGTCAGAAATAGTTTAATTGATGCAGTTCAGGTAAAACCACGACGTATACTAGACCTAGGATGTGGCACAGGTTCCATGACTTTAATGCTCAAAGAGGCATTTCCACAAGCAGAGGTAGTTGGTATAGACTTATCAACCTATATGCTTGCTTGTGCAGAAGCTAAAGCCAAAACAGCAGGGTTAAATATTCAGTGGCGACATGACAATGCAGAGAAAATTGGATTTCCAGATGCCTCCTTCGATTTACTAACAGTAGCCCTATTATTCCATGAAACTCCAGCAAAGGTATCTAGACAAATTTTGCTGGAGAGTTTTCGACTTTTAAGAATTGGAGGGCAGATTATTATCCTGGATGGGAGGCAAAAAACTTTGCGACAAACTGATTGGCTAATGGAATTTTTTGAGGAACCTTATATTAAGTCTTATGCCAGGGGTAATATAGATGCTTGGCTTGGTGCGGCTGGATTCGGTGCAGTGGAAACTCAGGATTTATGGTGGTTGTACCAGGTTAGTAGTGCTACAAAGCCACTTTTAGCCCAGGATACTGACATCAGGGCAGAAGTCAATCATAATATATTAGATTGTGATGATGAGAATAATTTCCCTGCACCTGCTTATTGATATATTGCCACTGTTGTGCTGAGGCTACAACTTAGGATAATTCAACTCGAATGATCGCAAATCGCGGTTTAAGTTTTAGAAAGTCAAAAAAACCTCTGTTTTATCCACCCCAACCCCCCTTGGAAAGGAGGAAAGTAAAGCAAAGTAGCCTCTGGGCTTCCTGTTCAAACAAAAAGCACAGCATCTGATTTCCCAATTATTTATTTATAAGTATTCAACTGAACATGATCTTAGATGATTTCGCTATAAAAAATTAGTAATTTATGACTCTTAAAGCTGTTTTGTTTGATTTCAATGGTGTAATTATTAATGATAAATTGCTACATGAAAAATTAATTGAACAAATACTAATTGAAGAAAATATACTACTTAAACCAGGGGAATACCATAAATGTTGTTTAGATCGAAGCGATCGCGCCTGTTTATAAGATATATTTATTAACAGAGGTAGATATATTAAGGAATGGTATTTGAATGAATTAATCAAACGTAAAACCTTAGCTTATCAACACAGTTTAGGAACTGTATAAGAATTACCAATTTATTCAGATACGGTAGATTTCATTTATCAAGTTGCTCAAGCTAATTTGAAGATGGCTGTAGTGACTGGATATCTCAGAACTGAAGTCGAATTAGTTTTAAGTAGGGCTAACTTAGCAGATTTTTTTCAGGTAATTGTTGCTGGAGATGATGTTACAGTTAGCAAACCAAAACCTGATCCTTGTTTGTTGGCCTTGGATATTCTGAATCAACAAAATCCAGGCTTGAATCTACAATCTTCTGAATGTCTAGTTATTGAAGATACTTTTGCTGCTTCAATACCAGCCAAACTAACAAGAATGCCTGTAGTTGGTGTAGCCCATACTTATCCTTTTCATCTGCTGCAACCCTTGGCCAATTGGTGTGTAGATTATCTTTCCGACTTAGAATTGGACAGAGTACAGAACATCGATCAAGAAATTACTTCTTAATTATTTGTAGAAAAAA
>JAJEAQ010000237.1 GCA_022822685.1 Trichodesmium sp. jk18x7bins.61 | reverse complement strand
GCTCACAATTCAATCTTCAAACCCCGCCGGGGCGGGCGAGGTTTCGATCTGTGGTCATTCGTGGACAACAAAGGTAACAAGCAGTGGGTCTGGTTAGCCTTGGATGCAGAGGTCCGTGAGATTGTTGGTGTTTATATGGGCTGCACGGGATGAAGAAGCAGCCAGGCATTTGTGGCAGTCCTTACCTCCTGTTTATCGTCAATGTGCGATTGCATACACTGATTTTTGGGCTGCATACAGTACTGTTCTACCCAGTAAACGACATGGAGCAGTGGGAAAAGAAACAGGGAAAACTTCTGACATTGAACGATTCAATAATACCTTAAGACAACGGGTATCCAGATTAGTGGGAAAAACTTTGTCCTTCTCTAAATCCATTGAAAATCACATTGGTGCTATTTGGTATTTTGTCCATCACTACAATCAATCATTACTTGTTTAGCACTACCTGTTTCTGGTTGAATTTGTCGGCGATAGTAAAGAGTATCAAAAGTTTCTGTGAAAGTTTGTAGGCCAACTGGACAGTAGTACCTTTGAGTTCCTTTACTGGTTTTTCCGTGTTTATGAGTCTTGTGATTACCACAAAGAGGACATTCCATCATCCATATAACTATTTTGGGACAAGATTTATCTGATCATTCCCACACTTCCTTGATGCACTACCACTTTATTTATATTTCGTGATTTTGACAAGGGGTAGGGAGAAATTAAAAAGAAATAATTGTGATACACTAGTGAAATCTAGTTTATGCAAAGTTTAGAGCAATTTTTCAAATACTTGGCTGACATAATTATGTCTCTTGAGAAATATTTGCATACAACTGCATACAACTGTATTCAAAAGTTTCCACCCTCAATGTTACGGTTGCAGTCAAGTGTCATATCTCCCTGGGTAGACTTATACCAATTATCAAAAACAATGCTATGAATAAATAGCTAAAAGTATCTCCCAGATTAGCTTTAGCATTGCAATAATTTATCAAATTGGTATTAGACTGATAATATACAAAAAGGGCAGGGTTGGCGATCGCGGAACGTTTCGTTAGCATTATCGCTCCGGAGAATTGGCATGACTTGAGCAGTTATCCCACACTTCTTTGATGCACAACCAAAACTTTAGCTCAGACAATCTTAACTTTTGACTTTCGTGAAAAGGTATAAATTCCACTGCTCTAGCTAAAAAAAAATTAACGACAATGGAACAAGCTATAACGATAACCATTAATGTTAGGTTGGAAACCAGAAGATTTCAGACAATTGAAAGTTTCTAAATCACTTTCCTCCACCTTGAAATTAACTCCCCATAAATCTAGAGGTCGTGCGTGGTGTTTGAGAGAGAATTTTCGCCCAAGCTGAATCAGAGGTGAATTTTGGGTTTTGTTGTCTTTTAACTAATAAAAATTGAGGTTCAACAAAGTTAGTAGTGTTGGTGTTATCTTCTTAACATTTAAACTCCAGCAGACAAAGTGCAATTAAAGCACGGATTTCAGCATGAGTTTGATAAGTTGTAGCAACTAATGGCGGGGCTTTAGACTTTGTTTTAATCACTTCAACTAGAAAGTCTGCACGGCGTGACTTTTGATAGCCATAATTTTTTACGACTGTTAATCCACCGCATAAACCAATTAATAAAACTACAATTACAGCTCTTTTATCTTCTGTTTTAAGTGTTCAGAAATTATACCTCCTGTTGCAAAAGTAAAAAACAAATCTTTTTTCGTGGCTCTTTCCTCTTTTATTTTCCCGGTTACCGACTTCTGCAAAGAGTCCCTTAACCTTAATACTGGAAAACTTTTCTGTTTGTCAGAAAAAACATTTTCTACCTCTGTCTGATTTTCCCAATTATCCCAACACTTCGCTAACGTTGCGGCCAATAAAATAATGACAATAGGAAAATAAACAAAGTGATAGCGAGCAGCAAGAGATAAATCTTTACCCATACCGTAGATGATGACTAAAAATAAAGCGATCACTCCCACAAACAAAGTTACAAAAACCTGAAAATATAAATGGTGATCAATAGCATTCATCTGTGCTTTCCAGCCTTGCCATAAACCAGGAGCAACCCAAACCAACATAACCAGAAGTGTCACTGCAGATAAGATAGTCACAAATAAACTTGTTCCTTCAATGGGCAAAAGCCATACCATTGTCAACGCCCAAACCAACAAACGAGGTATAGGAAGCCAAATTTCATCAAGCTCAAAGCTAGTTTAAATCCAGTCAGTAAGTTGATTGTTGGCAATACCTCCCACCACAGGTAACCAAACCAAGCAACCAATAAAAGTTCCTAGTGAGACTACATAAATTCTCCACCAAGAGGGTTGGAATCGGTTTTGCATATCTCTCAACCAAAACCCACCAATGACTAATCCCCCCGCAGCCAGCACTAAGGCCAAAAAATAGTGGGTGGCAATTCCTAAACTATTAATAATTACCCAAAGACATGCCAGCCAAATCGCAATTATCCTGTCTTTTTGAAGATAGGGTATTACTGCTATCAAACAAGTCACAGAAGCAATAATCCATAAAATTGTTAAGGTGTAATGGTGAGATTCTTGGGCGAGGTAAATGCCATAAGGAGAAATAGCCATTAATGCTGCTGCAAATTGCCCTGTGAATGGGGAAAACGCCAACCAACCCAAACCAAAAATTGCTGGAATAGCAGCTACTCCAAAAATTGCACTGAGCGATCGCCCCGCCCAGAGAGAAACTAATTCTCCGTCAGTGCTAAATAAGTTAAACCACAAATGATTAAGTACAAAATAGAGTGGAGGATGATTACTTTCACTCAGTAGGTGATGAATTACATCGGTGGGAGTAGAGGTTGACTCAAATTGCAAAGGTAAGAGCAATTGATTCAGTCTCATAACTTGATTCAAAGGTAACTCAAAAAAGCTATGCTCCAAGCTTATAGCCTAATGTAGCAATTTCGATAGATGAGGCAGATTTGTCGGCTAAGTTTGTCCACCGCAGGGCAATACCTAGAAGCATCCAGCTACATAGCAGTATTAGATGCAGCCACTTTTGATGATTTCGATTAACTGGATCATTTCTCATTCTTTATGACTAAATGTTTGTGATGCTCCTGAGTAAAATTTAGTATTATTAAACCACAGGTTGTATTTTTATTTGTTCTGCCTGTTTTACTGGTGACTATCCTATTCCTGTGTCACAACACCTCAAGTGTTCTAAACTGATGTTGGAAAATTCAGTTCAAGTTTAGCTTGATTCCAGGATTCATCCCGGCAGGTAGTGCCACTCAAGATTGATAAAATATAGTTATATTATGTTCGGTTGAATACTTATAAATTATCAATAGATAACGGCTCAAGAAAATGCTGTGCTTTTGGTTTAATGGGAGAGAGCACAGGATACTTTGCTTTATTCACCCCTTAGAAAGGGGAATCTGCCCGGCGTCCCATTTTCTAAAGGGAGATGGGAAGATCAAACAGAGATTCTAGGGCTCGAAGTTTTTTATAATTAATTATCCGAACATGATATTAATCTCAGTTTGACAAACAGTCTCTTATACCACGCGTTGCTGAATGAAGGTATGAATCGTCAATTGGCGACTAATTATATACCTCATGATCGAGCTATTTCAGTTGTTAAATTGCTGGAATTCATACCTAGTTCCAGCAACGCCTACAATTTTTCTCTGATGATAATAAATAGACCCCGCCCTTTCAAAGGGGGGCGTCGAGGGGATAAATTAGAGGTTCAACAACAATTGTTTTTACTTCTTCTCTCCTGATAGCTAATCCTGTATTTGCCCCTACTCTAATATGAATTGGTCCACCCAAACAACTTTTTCTTAATACCATTATTGGTTTTTCGGCTACAACTCCCATAGCTTCGAGACGCTTGACTAATCCTGAACCATCAGTACCAATAATAATACTTTAATTATCGCTGGATTTTGAGGACTTAGGCAAGATAAATCTATGGATTGTGTAGTATTTTACTGTCAAATTCTTGTTTTTTTTGCTGCTTCCCTAATTATCTTAACTGGATGATTTAATAACATTGCAAAAGCAGTTTCTTTTTTTTGATGATGGCATCTTTCTCAAGATTTTGATAATTTCGCACCCTTGCCAAATATCATTAGGGTAAGTAAAAGCACACTCTGCTAAAGGAATAGCAGCTTTCAAAGTTGGTTGATTTCTTAAAATTTTGATAGAACTTTGACGATATTTAGATTCGATTTGCTTTAATCCATCAATAACTGCTTCTAAGTCTGTATTTTCTGCTACCATCGCTCAAAACTAATATTATAAATAAAATTTTTTTAAAATTTGTCAATAAATTCAGGCCAAAGGGGAGGATAATAAGATTTACACTAGATAATGGTAAAAAAACTAGAGATTTCAAGCATTGAAACATAACTGAACATATTGGCTTTAAAGGCAGGAAGAGGTCAAAAGTAAAAATGTCAATTTCAAAGGGGATTTTCACCCCAAAAAACATATTGAAGACCAACAATTGAGAAGAACTGTAGGGACTTAAATCCAATATATACAAAAAATATGAAGGGAAGATTTACATATTATGATTATTGTTATTTGATTTTTACCAAATTTCGGTCTAGGGGGAAATACTGCTACTGTTTTTACTTGGTACTCAGTACTAAGTATTCAATGCTACTTAGATAAATAGTTACTGAACTCTATAGCGTGACTGATAAAAGATATCTGTAAAAAAAATCTAAAAACAGCATCAAATAGCCAATCTTCAGTGGGTGACGGCGGCTCAAAACCCCGCCCGCCCCGGCGGGGTTTTAAAAAATCCGATCATTAGTATGGAATTCTTCACACCTAACCCACCCTACATCAAGGCTTAAATTTTATTTATAGATACCCTCTATTGAAAATTACTATACCATAGTATTAGTCATTAATTAGGGAAAAAAATCTGATGTCTAGACCTACCTTATATATTGCTATTACTAATCATGGATTTGGTCATGCTGTGCGAATATCTTCTATTGCTAACCTAGTGCAAAAAATGTGCCCAGATGTTTTATTAGTTATGGTGACAACAGCTCCTCGTTGGTTATTAGAATCTTATATTTATGGTGATTTTATTTATCGTCCCCGTGCTTTTGATGTAGGAGTTATTCAATCAGATAGTATCACAATGGATCAACAAAAAACTCTAGAAAAATTACAGGAAATTCGTAGTAAAGAACGGTCTATTATTGCAGGAGAAGTAAATTTTATCAAGCAAAATAAAGTTGATTTATTGTTAGCAGATATTCCACCGATAGCTGCTAAAATTGCTCAAGCGGCTGATATTCCAGGTTGGATGTTGAGTAATTTTGGTTGGGATTTTATTTACCGTCCGTGGGGAGGTAAATTTGTGGAAATTGCTGATTGGATTGGTGAATGTTTTGGGCAGTGTGAGCGTTTATTCCGACTCCCACTCCATGAGCCGATGGCTGCTTTTCCTAAGATTTTTAATGTGGGCTTAACCGGGGGAAATCCACGTTATCAACCTGAAGAAATTAAAGCGAAGTTTGGTATTCATGCTGATCCAGAAAAAACGGTGTTACTAAGTTTTGGCGGTTTAGGTTTAGCTCAGATTCCTTATCAAAATCTCTCACGGTTTCCTGACTGGCAGTTTATTTCATTTGATAGTAATGCTCCTGAAATTCCGAATTTAGTTAATCTCAGAAAAGATTCTGAAAAAAACAACATAAATTCTCTACATATTCGTCCTGTAGATTTGATGCCAATATGTGGCAGAATTGTTTCTAAGCCTGGATATAGTACATTTTCTGAAGCTCTACGATTAGAAATACCTATTGTTTCTCTAGTCAGAGAAGGTTTTGCTGAGTCAAAATTATTATTAGAAGGGATTCAAGACTATAGTTATCATCAAATATTACCACCAGCCGAATTTTTTGATAGTGACTGGGAATGTCTCAGACAACCCCTAGAACCTCCTCGTAAATCTGAAAAATTAGATAAGAATGGTAGTGAAGCGATCGCAAAAGCTGTTGTAGAATATTTACAGAAATAATTGTAAACTATATAATTAGTTTACAGTATGTCAATTACAGTATTATTTCTATATGTGATATGAATGACATAATTAAATGTGATCTAAATAACATAGTTAAATGCGATCTGACCAACATCATTGTAACAGCAGTTTAAATCGCATTCATTGTCTGTCTCTTTTTAGTAATTAGATTTTTTATCAGTAGGGTATATAAACAGTTAATTAAAGCTTTGCCAATTAAAACAAAGGAAAAAGTATTCAAGTTATTTACCAAAATTTTCAGATATTACTAATGATATGTTGCCTACTATTATGTTTGCGAGTGGCAGGATTTAATGGATGGCTCATCTATCAAGGACATGACATAATAGAATACTACCACTCCATAATCAAAAGTATTTCCCGATAACTGCTGCTAGAAATAGTAATTGGAGTTATAAAAACCATGAGCATACTAATAATAACTAACGGGACTATAACATAAAAAAATAATAACCTCGTTTAAATAGCGGATCAAAAAAATAGAAATACTTTCTGGAGATGATGAAAATATATAAATTTTATTTAAGTTTTTTTCAAAGTCACCTTAGTAAAATAATTTTGCTATCTTCTTTTATTATATCTGCTCAATTAATTAAATTACCAACTGTCATTATCCAATACTTATATATGTTTGCAAATTTATATAATTGTCGTAGTAGGATTGATATTTTTTCAGGCAAATACAATCATTATTGATAGTTTTGATGCCCTGAGCAGTAAATATTCTGATCAAAAAAATATTTTACGTATCTATGATCGCCTCAGTCATTTAATCCCTTTCACAAAGAGATGCATTGAATATGTAATCTAAGCGCGACCTGTTCATGTCGGCGACAGGCTCAAAGTAGGCTCCGCATTCCGCAAGGAAAGCTCCTCTCCTGGTCGCCAACTGGTCGTCTAAAATGGGACACTAAGTCCCCTAGGGATTTTCACTCCTAACCCTCGCGGAAAAGACTCTATGAGTCCGATTACTCCTGTTCATGTCGGCGACAGGCTCAAAGTAGGCTCACCCACTAGGGATGAAATGGAATGGAGCAAGAGGGAAGGAAGTGGAAAGGTGAACAAAGTCGCGCGTTGCTGATTATTCATGTAGCTTTAGCTAAAACTGCGTCAGAGAATGGACAGCCAAATTATCCCTGATAGGCTGTAACCAAAAGGTAAGGAGGTGATATTGATGCTCTGTATTCATCAATATGTGAAAACAAATCCCTTCC
>JAJEAQ010000525.1 GCA_022822685.1 Trichodesmium sp. jk18x7bins.61 | reverse complement strand
GTACCTGTGAAGGAAGGAGGAACTGATGACAAGGAAAATCTTATCCATCTACACAGAGCGTGTCATAAAAAGGAACTGTCAGAAATCCAAAAGTTGTAAGGCTTGAAATAAGGCTTGATCCCTGTGATGGGAAACTGTCACCCACGGTTCAAAGGGGAGGGAACAGGAGTAATCCTCATTCAGGTCGCCTGTCGCCGACATGAAAGCTCCGACCGGGGTCGGCCACCTGACCCGATTGAAAACCAATAAATCATCAAGTAGCTTCAAGATTAAATTTATAACATAAACAAGAATTAAAAAAAATGTTACTGTCAGAAAATCCAATATATTATGGCATAGATATAAATATATGAACAGGTAAAATTATTAGTAGTGTTATCGAATTAAGATGGGGAGTTAAGCTAAAAACAACAAGAATATACGAATGTTATCAAGTTCCAGAGGATTGCTTCGGAGGTCTCCATGATTCTACCCCCGATTGCGAACTGTTAAGCATCCTCCTTGCAATGAGAACGGTTCAAGCTAAATAGATTGTTTTTTTTATAATCCCTTACTAATCAGCTTTATATAACTAGATAAATATCAAGCATTAGCAGTAACTTTTTCAGGAGGTTTGACTTCATTGCGGAGAGGATTTCCCTGTTCAAAGTCAGTAATATTATGTATGGTTGTAGTCGCAATGTCATGCAGTGCCTCCCTGGTAAAAAATGCCTGGTGAGAGGTAATTAAAACATTGGGAAAAGATTTTAATAGTTGGAAAGTATCATCCTGAATAATCGAATCTGATAAATCTTTGAATAAAATATTTTCTTCTTGCTCATAAACATCAATACCAAAGTAACCAATTACTCCAGATTTTATCCCTTCAATGGCAGCTTTTGTATCAATTAATTGACCACGACTGGTATTAATTAACATTACTCCTGGTTTCATCTGAGCGATAGTTTTAGCATTAATCAGATGATGGTTTTCTGGTGTGAGGGGGCAATGCAAGGAAATGATATCAGAGTTTCCTAATAACCCTGGTAAATCTACATAACCAGCATCACCAATTTTTGTAAATTTAGGATTAGGATAAAGATCGTAGCCAAGCAAATGACAACCGAATCCATGCATAATCTGAGCCACAATTATGCCGATTTTGCCAGTTCCTACAATACCAACCGTGCAACCGTGCAAGTCAAATCCTAACAGACCATTTAAGGAGAAATTATCATCACGCACTCTATTATAAGCTTTATAAAATTTACGGTTGAGCATCTGAATCATCCCCACAACAAATTCGGCTACTGAATAGGGAGAATAAACACTAACTCGCACGACTTTAATATCAACCTCAGCAGCAGTTTCCATGTCAACATTATTGAATCCAGTAGACCTGAGAACAACCAGACGAACGCCTTGATTGGCAAGAATTTTCAAAGTTTCAGAGCCGACATCATCATTGATAAATACGCAAATTGCTGAACACCCGGCTGCCAGAGTAGTAGTTTTTGGCTCTAGTCGAGTTTGATGGAAAATTAATTCATGGTTAGCATTAGTAGCAGCGTTGGCTGCATCGAGAAAATCGTGATCGTAGGGTTCGGTACTAAAAACAGCAACTTTCATTTTTACTCTCCTATATCGGGTGGTATTATGTTTGGTAAAACACTTAGTAATTAGGCTGGTAGTTGTAGTGGGGTATGAGAGCTGTAGGGGCGCCGCATCCCAACTACGAACAAAGACTTTTTTTAAACTAATTATCGGAATATAGTAGAAGATATCTGTAAAAAAAATCTAAAAACAACATCAAATAATACCAAATTCAAAAAAGATAGTTACAAGAAAATCCCCACCCCCAACTCCCAATTCCCAACTCCTAACTCCTACCAACAAAAACTATGTAGCAATATATTTTGAAATTGGTATAACCAATCTTCGGTGGGTTACGGCGGATGATAAAATATCCTATCATTAGTGTGGAATTCTTCCCACCTAACCCACCCTACATCAATTTAATATTTTATTTATAGATACCCTCTATGACTTGATAATTTGAGAATTTAGTAACTCATACCAAATTCAGTGATCGCTCCGGTGTCAATAGTCAGTAGTGGCCTGTCAAGATTCAATTGTTGGGCATTTTTAGCATCTGGCTCCAGTGGGCGAGCGAGAAGCTCAGATGATCAACAGATTTGGTATAATACCTCAAAAAAACTAAAAAGGAGTATGACTTTGCATACCCCCTAAATTTAATGAATTTAATAATTTTTTTTTAGTATAAATATTTAGTGAGTCACCTTTTTGGGTGCTACTTTTGATGTGACAAATTGACCTGCTTAGTGTGGGTGATAAAATCTCCTTTGTTCTGCACTTTCAGATGGATATGCTAATATTTTTTGTGCAGTTGCTCCAGAGAAAATTTTATATTAGCTGTAAGTTTCTGTGCAGCTTCCTTTACAGAATAACCATGATAATCTTTAACTTCTAAAGGAGAACCAATATTAATCTGAACTCCACATCGCCAGGGAGGAGGTGCTGGATGTTCATATAAAATACTTATAGGAATAATTTTAAGATTAAGTTCAGAGTGAGTAGATATTGCTTGTAATGCTATACGAGAAACTCCTGGTTGAATCGGGTGGATTTCGTTATCTTCAGGACATATTTTACCTTCTGGAAAGAGTACCAACATTTCCTGATTTTTGAGAATTTGAACACTATGGCGAATACTAGAAATTCCAGGATTATTACGATTGACAGGGAAGCCACCTAAGCGACGAACAAACCAACCTTGAAAACCCTTTGTTTGTTCTTCCGAAACCATATATCGCAGTTGACGCCTAGTCAGTAACCAACCTGCTGCATAGGAAAGAATTAGTGGATCCCATCGAGAACGGTGAGTAGGCGCAAGAATCGTTGGATCGGTTCTCGGAACATTTTCTTGACCCCTAATTTTTAGGTTGAAATAAAATGGCAAAATTATATAACAAAATACAAAGTAAGTTAGTGGAGTTAACCAAGGTGAAGTCTCCGAGGTAAAATCTTGAGAGGCTAGATCATTTTGAGATTTATTTTTTTCAGTCATTGCTATCTCAAGTCAAGGGGGGATTGACATACTCCCGATGTTGCCTAACGCGACAACGGGGGATTCTGGGCACTTCTACATTCATGTAGGGAAGCTAAATTCACCGTCACTGGTGAGAGTATAATATTTCGATCCTAGCTCAATACAAGCATAAATTGTTCTCAGTCGGCCCTATCTCTACATCCTCTATAGACACAGATTCTATTTCATCATTCCCACAAATATACCACCCATCTACTTCACATATCACTGTGAGGAGTCTATCCCTGACTCCCTGGAGATGAGGAACAATTTATTTATAATTAGTACTCTACC
>JAJEAQ010000240.1 GCA_022822685.1 Trichodesmium sp. jk18x7bins.61 | reverse complement strand
CCACTTTGCCACATCAAATGCTGCACGACATGAAACGTGGGAGCAATGGGGAGCATGCTCCCATCGCTCCCACTTAGCAAGTAAATACAGAGAGAGCATAATTTCAAGACGCTATATATAGCGTCTTTACGTAAGTCCTGATCAATTAGGAATGAAGACGTGAGAGACTGAAGATGTTTTATAGCAATCAGGAATGATCGATGAGACAGTTTGGAACTATAACCGAGTCAGGAAGGAAATCCTATCTCACAACTGATTTCTGATTACTATATATTAGAAATAGGTTAGTTAACAAGAATTATCAACTAATGAACAGATTATTTCAAAAACTGAATACCCAGGTAAAAATTTTAGGAAGTATTATCGTTATTCTTTGGGTTGTACAAATTAGCAATATACTTTTAGAAGGCAAGCTTAACTATTACGGCGGTATTCATCCCCAAAGTTATATGGGACTTACAGGTATTCTTTTTGCTCCATTTTTGCATGGTAATTATGCTCACTTGGCAGCTAATATTGTCCCATTAATCACTCTTGGTTGGTTAATCATGTTACGGGGGGTTAGAGATTTTTTCTTTGTCAGTATTGTCACTATAATTATTAGCGGCTTAGGTATTTGGTGTTTTGGTTCTCCTAATTCTATTCATATTGGTGCCAGTGGATTAATTTTTGGTTATTTTGGGTTTTTACTACTCCGAAGTTTATTTGACTTTAGTATTTTATCGGTTATATTTGCATTAACTGCTGGTTTTCTTTATAGTGGTTTAATCTGGGGGATTTTGCCCTCAGATCCTAATATTTCATGGGAAGCACATTTATTTGGTTTCCTAGGTGGGATATTCGCAGCTCAACTTTTGGGTAAACGAAAAAGAAGTAGTTAGATTAACAGAAGAAAGTATCACCTAACACATTGCTTCTAGTTGCGATGCCGCGCCCCAAATATATCTCTGGCGCGGTTAGCAAAATTACCGAGACTTTGAAATTTTTGACGGAGAAAATGACTTTAAACAGGGGCAGAGGTAAGGCAAATACCTCAAAAACTAAACCTAGATTCCGTATCTTGACAATGCTGTTAGGATATTTTTTAAAAAGGACATAATAGTTATAATTTCATTAATTTAGCATTTTTATTTACTTACCTGATTATGGTGAGAAAAAAGGTAATACTATTAGACTTATAAAGTTGAAAAAGTATTAAAGTCAAAGCAGCTTGCTTGATTTATAATTGGTGGATTTAAGGTAGATAGACATCAACTATCGCCAGCCATTGATCTACAAGACTTACTGGGTGCATCTACAAATAATCAATCTACTAAAGTTTATTTTCAATAAACTTTAAACTAGAAATATTAACACGCTCAGGGTTTAAGATTATGGAAAAAGTTCAAACATTGAGAGAAACATATACGATTATCCAAAATTTAAAAAGAGGAATTTTTGGGAAAACGTATCTGGCTGAAAATAAGCAGTCAGTTAACAACCCTCTGTGTATTATTAAACAATTTCAACCTAGCACCTACGACTCTTCTATTTTAGAATTAGCACGATGTCGCTTTGAAAAAGAAGCTAAGGCTTTAAAACATTTAGGCAAGCACGATCAAATTCCCAAAGTTTTGGATTATTTTGAAGAAGAGCAAAAATTTTATTTGGTTCACGAATTTATTGAAGGTCAGGATTTAAGTAGAGAAATTATAAATGGCCAACAACTCCATCAAAGTCAAGTAATTTTGTTACTTTATGATACTTTAGAAGTCTTAGAGTATATTCATAGACAAGATGTAATTCATGGTGATATAAAACCCTGCAATTTAATCAGACGTAAATCAGACAAGAAAATAGTAATTACCGACTTTGGAGCAATTCAAGAAATCGAAACTTTGGTAGTTTCATCAGAAGGACAACCATGCTCTTTTGTAGTGGGTACTCCTGGCTATATGCCATTAGAGCATCTGACAGGAAAACCGAAAATCAATAGTGATATCTACGCTTTAGGAATCACGGCTCTCCAAGCTTTGACAGGTATTGCCCCTCTAGATTGGCTACACAATAGTCAAACCAATGAGCTCTTGTGGCGGGAACTAATAGTAGTGGGAGATGAGTTGGCAGATATTTTAGATAAGATGATACGCAGTCAATATGAAGAACGTTACCAGTCTGCTACAGAAGTGCTCAATGATATAGAAGAATTATATAAAGAAATACATAATTCACAAAGAATAGGAACTATCTTGAATAAACGCTACAAGATTATTTGTTTGTTGGGGGGGGGAGGCTATGATAAAACTTATTTAGTTCAAGATCGACAACTTATTAATAATCCTCTATGCGTGGTGAAAGAGATTAAGCCAAAGTCAAAAAATCCCTTGCTATTACAGGAAGTAAGAAAATTATTTGAAGAGGAAGCACAAATTATCTATAACCAAGGAAAGCATAACCAAATCCCCACAGTGTTAGATGAATTTGAGGAAAATCAAAACTTTTATTTAGTTCAAGAATATATTGAAGGCAATAGCTTAAAATCAGAAATATATCAAGGTAAATTTAACGAAACTGAGGCGATCGCATTATTAGAAGATGTATTGCAAATCCTCACGTTTGTTCATCGTCAGGTACTCCACTTAGATATTAAACCTTCTAATTTAATTAGACGTGCTTCTGATGGCCAAATTATCTTAACTGATTTTGGTTCATTTAAACAACTTAGTTCCTTGATATTAAATGAGCAAGAGCAACTGATCATTACTCGCTTTGTTGGTAGCGATGGTTATATGCCCAAGGAACAGTATACAAGGAGTCCTAATCCTAGTAACGATATTTATGCTTTGGGCATGACGATTATTCATGCTTTAACAGGTTTATTTCCAACAGAAATAGGTCAAGATTCAAACACTGGGGAGTTAGGATGGCGGAATTATACTCATGTAAGCGATGAATTGGCTGCTATTGTTAATAAGATGGTAAATTCATATTTTCGTGATCGTTATCAAAGTGCAGATGAAGTTTTGAATGACTTATGGAGTATTAACTCTCAGGGGGAACTTTTGATTAGTTCAGAAACTGCTGCTTCTGTAGAATTAAAAGCTATTGATAATGAAATAGTTAATGAAAATTATGACAAATCAAGCTATGGTTTTGATGTATCGAATCAAGCCTTGAATAAAATAGATATAGATAATGATAATTTTGTAGTAGATAATACTGACTATAGTATTGATAAATTGACATCGATTAATTTTGCTACAAAAAAAGATGCTAGGAAAAATTCTGCGTTGCGGTTGTTGCCATTTGTCTGTGTGTTTTTTGTACTTCTAGTGACAACTGTTGGCATAGTTGTTTTTTCAGGAATTAAATTTATTTACCTACTTAATCAATGCAAAAAGTTAATTGAAGCAGAGCAACCAGAAGTAGCAGAAAGTTATTGTGCGGCTGCTATAAAAATCAAACAAAATGACTCAAACGCTTTAAAAAAATATGCAGATGTATTATTTGAATTACAGCGTTATTATGCAGCTTTAATTACTTACAATAAGGCAATAGAAAATAAACAAGATTTTTATTTGGCTTGGAATGGCAGAGGTTTAGTTTTAGATAAATTGGAGCGTTATCAGGAGTCTTTAGATTCTTATGACAAAGCAATTAATCTTTCTGCTGATAATTCTAAAGCTTGGAATGGCAAAGGAGTAGTTTTGATTGGTATGGGTAAGTTTGAGGAAGCACTAGAAGCTTTTAATAAAGCTATTTCTGTTAATCCGAGGAAACCCCAGTCTTGGGAAAATCGAGGTATTGCTTTAGAGTATTTAAAGCGTAATTATGATGGGAGGAAAGCTTTTACAGAGGCGATCGCTTTACTGGAGCAACAAATTAAGAACGATCCAGGAAATATAGTAGCAATGGTTGATCGAGGCCGGATATTAGATAAATTAAAGCGTCACCAAGAGGCATTGGTTTCTTATGAAGAAGCTTTGAAGTTAAAACCAGATTTTTATCGCGCTTGGATTGGTAAAGGTAATAGTTTATTTTTCTTAAAACGTTTTGATGACGCCTTGGATGCTTATGAAAATGCTACTAAAAGTAGGCCAAACTACCATATTGTTTGGCATAATCAAGGTAGTTTTCTGGCTGACGGATTACAGCGGTATGAGGAAGCAGTCGCTTTTTACCAAAAAGCAATAGACTTAGAACCCAATTTTGCACCTGCTTGGCGGGATAAAGGTTTGGCTTTAATGCGATTAGACAAGAATCAACAAGCAATAGATGCTTTTGATCAAGCCATCAAAATTAACCCCAGTGATTTTCAGTCTTGGGGTAGTCGAGGTATTGCTTTAACTAAGTTAAAGAATTATGACGCAGCAATAGCTTCTCTAAATAAGGCAATCAGTTTGAATTCTCAAGATCCTGTTGCTTGGGCTAACTTAGGTTGGACACTGGGAGAAATACAGAAATATGAGGAGGCGATCGCAGCTTATGACAAGGCTATTGAAATTAAACCTGATTTTGTAGGTGCGATTAAAGCACGAAAGGAATTGCAAGAAAAAATATAATCAATATGGTTATTGACATACCCTCAATGTTACTTTTAAGTCAAGACTACGGAATTCTTTAACTCCCTCAGGAAACTGCAGTTTATACAGAGGTGATGTCGGACTTCTGTGTCAGCAGGAAGGCATCCTGGCCACCCCCTCATTAGGCTTTGGTAATTTGAACAGAATCCTCCGCTTAAGTCCCCATCTATAGAACCGATCTTGCTTCTCCTTACCTAACCATAAGCCTTGCAGTTTCTTGCTTTCATCGTCATGGAAAGAAATGCTTCCCAAACACTTAATCCAGGACTTAAATTGTTCGATATACTAGCTACTGAAGAAGGTTAAATTTTATTGAAAAAGATACCAAATGGGTTCTATAAAGTCTATAATTATTCTCTTAAAGGATTTCGGTGAGTATAATGTTACTCAGAAAACATAGTGCCTCCCCTGATCCCGACGCGACTCTACCGAGAGAGTGGAGTATCAGACCCTGACACGTTAAATTTGATGGCTAATTTTTCCTCCTTTTCCAATCAATTAGGTGGTGTCAGAACTTGATCAATTAATACAATCACTCCATTTGTAGCACGATGAGATGATTGTACCACACTAGACTGATTCAGACTAATTTTTTCCTCAGCAGTATTAAGGTTAATTTCAATGGTACTACCTGAAACTGTTTTAATTTTTCCTACAGCTATATCTTCATTAGATACTATACCAGGAACTATATGATAGTTAAGTAGTTTAACTAATTTATCCTTGTTTTCTGGTTTTAATAACTCTTCTCTTGTCGCTTCTGGCAAAGCGGCAAAAGCTTCATCGGTGGGGACAAAGACTGTATATTGTACTTCGTTAGTATTATTAGAACTTTGAGTTTTGAAATTTTCCATTAACCCTGCTTTTTTTACTGCTTCTGCAAAGGTTTGAAAATTCTGATAATACTTGATTGCAGCATCCAATTCTCCTGCAATTGTACCATCAACACTGCGACTTGTGGAGTTAGGGCGTGGATTAAATATGGCAGAAGGATAATAGTTTTGAGCTAATACTGGCAAACTAATCAAAGCGCTGGCTCCAATAGTTACTAGGAGACCGGACATTTTTTTGATCTGAGTTGAAAAAGTTTTGGTGTTCATAGCTACTTTTTACGAATTGTTACAGGTGTTTATGTTTGTTAAAATACATGTTTCGTTAGACCTTTTATAAAATATACAAACAAAAAGATATTAGAGTCAAGAAATTTTTTGTAATATATTGAATATATTATCTCTTAGTATTAGGACTTACGCATTCATGCTATATGTAGCTTACTAATTGGTCAATATTCGGAACATAGTCACTATAAATAGTGCTGTTGCATAAGTCCTAAGTATTTGATATTTTATTTAAGGAGGGAGAAATCAATGATGGGCGTAACCTAGTGGGATATTTTTTACCCATTACGACATAATTAGGGTCATGGACTCAATTAAGAAACCAAAAAAACACAAAACCAAGGCTGAAAACTAGCTATTTTGTTGAGAATAGCTAGAGCAGTTTTGCTTCAGTTTTTGATGGTTATTTTAGTAATTTACAAATTTATAAAGCATCGAATTGGTAATTAATATTTGAGTTTTAACTGGCTTTGCTCAGCCTGTACTGCATTCAGTAGGAAAAAGAAGAGAGTGAGAAAAATAAAAGGAGAGCAACTTGCGGCCATCATCTATTCCTGCTGAATTATCCTTCTTTATGATTCCTTGTTGAACATCATGTAGATGATAATTAGAATGATTTTTTTTGATGAAAAATATATAAAAACATCCTATTTTTGATGGTAAAAGGAGGCAGTAAGATGAAATCAGAAGAAAAAAAATATAAAATAACGACAGATATTTTCAGAGAAATAAGAAATAAAAAACAAAAAAATAAAACTAATACACTTCAAGGGAATGAACATAAAAACAGTGATAAACGGTCAAGTTTATATGTGTCGCCAATAGCAAATATAGCAGCTAGAATATCTCCAATTAGTTATTTAGCCTACTTGCTATTACCTCCTGTAGTCAAAGCGCAACCAATTAAGACGTCAACAGATGGTACAAATACCATAGTTACAAAAACAGGCGATCGCTTCAATATTCAAGGCGGTAGACTATCAGCAGATGGAGCTAATCTTTTCCACAGTTTTCGCGCATTTAACCTCTATAAAGGCCAAACAGCCAACTTTTCCTCAACAGAAACAATTAGAAATATCATCACTCGTGTTGTAGATGGCAACTCATCTTTTATGAACGGCTTAATCCAAGTAACGGGAGGAAATTATAATCTATATATTGTAAATCCAGGCGGAATTATTTTTGGTAAACATGCTCAACTAAATATACCAGCAGCTTTTTCTGCTACCACTGCTACTGGCATTGAATTTAATCGTTATTGGTTTAGTGCCACAGGTAAAAATAACTATGCTTCACTGGTGGGAAATCCTAATGCATTTACCTTTCCCAAGGAATCCGCAGCAATCATTAATCATGGCAACCTAGCAGTCAATTCAGGAGAAAACATCACTCTTATGGGCGGGAGTATAGTTAATAATGGCACTATTAGAGCTCCCGGTGGTGAAATTCCCATCGCTGCTGTGGCCAATCAGGCAATGGTGAGAATTAGCAAAGAGGGGCATTTGCTAAGTTTAGAAGTAGCAAAAAATCGTTGGCAGGAGACTAAAGATGGGCAATCAATCGCTCCCCTGTCTTTGGCAAAAATGTTGACAGGAGAAGTCGGTAGAGATGATGCTACAGAAGTCACGGTTAATAAAGATGGGCAGTTGGTGCTGACTGTAAATGAAACAGTGGTGACTACTCCTGATGCTGTGACTATTTCTGGTCATATTGATGCCTCGAGTAATGAATTTACTCGTCGCTCCCTACCTCCCCTAAATCAGGAAAATGTAATAGGAGTGGGAGGAAAAATGGAGATTTTGGGCGATCGCATCACTCTCGACAAGGCTAATATTAATGTCTCTGGGAATGCAGGAGGTGGCACAGTTAACCAGGGTATTTCTCAAGTAGATTCAAACTCGAGCTGGAAGAGGAAAAATCATACTCAAATTCATATTAGTAAAGATTCTGTAATTTCTGCTGATGCTAATATTACAGGTAGTGCGGGGAATGTAGCGATCGCTGGAACACAAATAAATAATATAAATGGCCACATCAGCGATCGTGGTGGCAGCAACCCCAGGAAAGGTAGAGCCTTAGAAATTTCTGGTGGAGGTAGTTTCAGTGGCACAGTTGATTTAAGTGGCGATGGCGATAATTCAGAAAATATAATTCTTGCCAGTCTTAACCGCAGAATATCCCCAGTTAAAATTGACAAAATGCGTAGCCAAACCTTTGCTAGTCAGTTAACAATTAATCTTGATAATTTCCCAACTATGACTGAAACTAGCATTAGAGAATCACTAAAGTCAGTTGCCAATCAAACTGGAAAAACACCAGCAGTTATTTATGTTATTTCTCATCCTGAATATCTAGAATTACTTTTAGTTACTTCTAAAAGCTCACCCGTTTTTCATAGAATAGGAGGAGCTAATAATAATAAATTGCGTCAAGAAATTCATAGTTTTATTGGTGGAGTTAGCCATCCAAGTCCCAACAATCCTGATAAATATTTAACTGCGGCACAAAAATTATATGAATGGTTAATTAAACCCTTAGAACCGGAATTACAAAAGCAGGAAATAGAGATGCTTCTTTTCTCTATCGATCCAGGAATGAGAAGTATTCCTTTTGCAGCTCTCCATGATAGTAAACAATTCTTGATAGAAAAGTACAGTATGGCACTAATTCCTAGTATTAATCTGACTGATACTACTTACAAAAATGTGAAAAATTTATCAGTATTAGCAATGGGAGCGTCCGAATTTAAAGATCCTAATATTGTGTCATTACCTGCTGTGCCACTAGAATTAAAAATGATTCGCCAGAATTGGCGCAGCAAGGTTTTTTTTGACAAAGATTTTACATTAGAAAATCTCAAAAAGCAACGCATAGAAGAAGGTGCCAGGATTATACATTTAGCAACTCATGGCTTTTTTAAGCCTAGTACACCTAAGGATTCTTTTATTCAGTTATGGAATGAAAAATTAAAATTTGAGCAGTTACGAGAGCTAGTCAAAAATGGGAAACCAATAGAATTATTAGTATTGAGTGCTTGTGAAACTGCTTTCGGTAATGTCGATGCAGAATTAGGTTTGGCCGGATTAGCTGTACATGCAGGGGTTAAGTCTGTTTTGGCAAGTTTGTGGCAAGTCGATGATGGGGGAACTTTAGGATTGATGAGAGAATTTTATCGACAGTTGAGTTTGCAAGATATGACCGTGAAAGCAGAAGCATTGAGGCAAGCACAAATAGCTATGATTAATAATGAGATACGTCTGGAAGCAGGAAGATTAAGAAGTGGTCGCCTTGGGGATGACGGTGTGAAATTACCAGATGATGAATATCAAAAAGATATGAGTTTTTCTCATCCCTATTATTGGGCTTCTTTTATGATGATTGGTACTCCTTGGTAATTGAGGGGGTGACAAGAGCTGTAGTAGCAGGGAGAGCAAATATTTAGTATCTGGAGCGACTATATATTTGGTAATCTTTGCCTACCTTGTTCAGGTTTAACACCTCCAAATAAAGCAAGTTCAAACAACTTCATAAAACAGTCAACATGAATAAAACCGATGTCTGTTAACCATTCACATTGAGTTTCTAATGGTGCAAGAATATTAGCTACTTTATCAGGTCGATAATAATACTGCTGCTCAATTTATTGTCGAGATTTATTTTGACCTTGCTGTTGATGAAAGTTATGGATAGAATCAACAAATATATCATCAAATAACTGCTCAATTAATTCAGATGGAGAGGCAACATGTTCCCAATTTAGAAACAGTCCACCAGGCTTTCATGTTTACCTTGAGAATTATCAATCATTTGGCTCTTGGCAGCTACAATCATTGCTGTATAAAAATCTAAAAAATACTCCTGAAGCATGGGGATATTTCTGGATAATAGCTCTCCCTAAAATCCCATCACCACAACCCAAATCCCAAAAATTATTTACCTGTGGTGTAACTTTTTGAATAATTCTGAAAATTACATCAATTTGTTCAGAAGCTAAAGGAATAGCACCCCGTACATCTTCAATAAAACTTTCTGAAATTTATGAATTTTGCCAAACTTGATAATTTTGATTCATATTTTTTATTTACTAGCGTGTCTTAATAAAAATTTGGTTAAAGTAATATGTTCCTTCAGTATCTTTAGCAATACCAATCCCAGTTAAATCATAGTCACCTACCATATTTTTATGATGACCAGGACTATTAATCCAACCATCAACAGCTTGTTTTCCAGGATTACTATAACCAAAATTATTAGCCAGATTTTCAGCGGCACTATGGAGTCGAATTTCTTGACTGATGACTTCTACTCTTTCTTGAAATCCGTCATGGTTAAAACCAGCTTCTCCATTAGCCATTTTTTGAGCATGAATTCTAGATTGTTGAGAGATACTATTATCCCACTTGAGAGTAGGCAAATTTTGAGATTGCCGATATTGATTTATCTGGGTAAATAAAGATTTTTCTAACTGTTGAATGTCAGGTGATGTCACCACACTTGGTATAGGATTAGGACTTGGTATTGAGCTAGGCATTTCTGGCAAGTTTTCTATTAGTTGTTTATAACTACAACTACTTATGAATATTAGTATAATCCAAAGTAGTTTTTTCATATATTGATTCATGAGTTGAAGAAGTAATACCAATTCCTTATGAAATCACACTTAATATCGCCTG